>CAVHWJ010000191.1:0-5500 GCA_963639565.1 uncultured Prevotella sp.
TTGACAAAAGGGGAGGGAAAAGGGAGGGGGACACCTTTTATAATATAATAAAGGGGAGGACAAATGGGACTAATGGGAGAACTGGGAGAACTGGGAGAGCTGAGAGGGCTGAAAAGACTGAAAGATGAAAAGGACTAATAGGACAAATAGGACTAATAAGAGGACTGAGAGAACTGGGAGAGCTGAGAGAACTGATAAGAGCGATGAGGGGATTAGAGGAAAATAAATTTTGCCCGATTTGGTTAGTTTCTGGGGGTTTCGTGGCGTATGTCGCGCAAAATGGTTATCTTTGCATCATTCTTTTATGAATAAAGGCGAAACATTTGTATAAAAGACATCGATAAACAATTATGATTCTTTTTTTTAGAACTCCTTCAAAGAGCGTGATAGCAACCGAGGTTGACCATCAGCTCAACAATGACGAGATTAACGAACTGTGTTGGCTCTACGGAGACGCCGTGCAGGAAAAGGCAGAGAGCCTGGAAGGCTACTTTGTCGGTCCGCGCCGCGAAATGATTACCCCCTGGAGCACGAATGCCGTAGAGATTACACAAAACATGAATCTCCGCGGCATTCTGCGTATCGAGGAGTATTTCCCCGTGAGTTCCAAGGACGCCGACCACGACCCGATGCTCCAGCGCATGTATGACGGCATCGGACAGGACGTGTTCACCGTGAACCACGAGCCGGAGCCAATCCGCCGCATCGAGAACCTCGAGGAGTATAACGAGCAGGAGGGCTTGGCACTCTCCCCCGAAGAGATTGAGTATCTGCACAATATAGAGAAGCAGTTGGGCCGTCCGCTCACCGATTCCGAGGTGTTCGGTTTCGCGCAGATCAACTCCGAGCACTGCCGCCACAAGATATTCGGCGGAGTGTTCGTCATCGACGGCAAGGAGATGGAAAGTTCGCTCTTCGCCATGATAAAGAAGACCACCAAGGAGAACCCCAACAAGATACTCTCCGCCTACAAGGACAACGTGGCGTTCGCACAGGGTCCCGTGGTGGAGCAGTTCGCGCCGAAAGACCAGTCCACCTCCGACTATTTCCAGATAAAGGACGTGGAGAGCGTGATTTCGCTGAAAGCCGAAACCCACAATTTCCCCACCACTGTTGAGCCGTTCAACGGCGCAGCCACCGGCACGGGCGGCGAGATACGCGACCGCATGGGCGGCGGCGTGGGTTCATGGCCGATAGCCGGAACGGCGGTCTACATGACGGCCTACCCCCGGCTGAAAGAAGACGAGCGCAGCCTCGCCGCCGGCAAGGAAGCCCTTGGCAAGGACGCAAGCAAGGACTACACAGGAGCGCGCGACTGGGAAAACGCCGTGCCGGAGAGGAAATGGCTGTATCAGTCGCCGGAGCAAATCCTCGTGAAAGCCTCCAACGGAGCGTCGGACTTCGGCAACAAGTTCGGCCAGCCGCTCATCTGCGGTTCGGTGCTCACCTTTGAGCACCAGGAACCCACCACGACAGACACCGCCGACACGAAATACGCCTACGACAAGGTGATAATGCTCGCCGGCGGCGTGGGCTACGGCACTAAGCGCGACTGCCTGAAGAAAGAGCCACAGAAAGGCAACAAGGTGGTGGTAGTGGGCGGCGACAACTACCGCATCGGACTGGGCGGCGGCTCTGTGTCGTCGGTAGACACCGGCCGGTACAGCAACGGCATAGAGCTGAACGCCGTGCAGCGCGCCAACCCCGAGATGCAGAAGAGAGCCTACAACCTGGTGCGCGCCCTTTGCGAGGAAGACGTGAACCCTGTGGTGAGCATCCACGACCACGGTTCGGCGGGACACCTCAACTGCCTGTCGGAGCTTGTGGAAGAATGTGGCGGCGAGATAGACATGACCAAGCTGCCCATCGGCGACAAGACCCTTTCAGCCAAGGAGATAATAGCCAACGAGAGCCAGGAGCGCATGGGACTGCTCATCGACGAGAAGCACATAGAACACGTGAGGAAAATCGCCGAACGCGAGCGCGCTCCGCTGTATGTGGTGGGCGAGACGACGGGCGACGCCCATTTCTCCTTTGTTCAGGGCGACGGCGTGAAGCCGTTTGACCTCGACGTGGCTCAGATGTTCGGCCACTCGCCCGTGACATACATGAGAGACGAGACCGTGGAGCACCACTACTGCGACGCGACATACTCGCTCGACAAGATAGACGAATACGTGGAACGCGTGCTCCAGTTAGAGGCAGTGGCTTGCAAGGACTGGCTGACGAACAAGGTGGACCGCTCCGTGACGGGAAAGATAGCCCGCCAACAGTGCCAGGGCGAGATACAGCTGCCGTTGTCAGACTGCGGCGTGGTGGCTCTCGACTACCGCGGACACAAGGGCATCGCCACCGCACTGGGCCACGCTCCGCAGGCGGGACTCGCCAATGCGGAGGCCGGCGCGGTGCTCTCGGTGGCAGAATCCCTCACCAATATAGTATGGGCGCCCCTTGCCGACGGTATGGAGAGCCTCAGCCTGTCAGCCAACTGGATGTGGCCCTGCCGCTCGCAGAAGGGCGAGGACGCAAGGCTGTATTCGGCCGTGAAGGCGTTGAGCGATTTCTGCTGCGCCCTCCACGTGAACGTGCCGACGGGAAAAGACTCCCTGTCGCTCACGCAGCAATACCCCAACGGCGAGAAGATCGTGTCGCCAGGCACGGTGATAGTGACCAGCGGCGGCGAGGTGAGCGACGTGCGCAAGGTCGTTTCGCCGGTGCTCGTGAACGACAAGAAATCATCCCTCTACCACATCGACTTCTCCTTCGACGAGCAGAAGCTCGGCGGTTCGGCGTTCGCGCAGAGCCTGGGCAAGGTGGGCGACGACGTGCCTACGGTGGTGAACCCCGACTATTTCGCGGGTGCTTTCTGCGCCGTGCAGGAAATGGTGAAGAAGGGATGGATAATGGCCGGCCACGACATCAGCGCGGGCGGACTGATAACCACCCTGCTTGAAATGTGCTTCGCCAACAAAGAGGGCGGCATCAGCGTGTCGCTCGACGAACTCGCCGGCGACGACGTGGTGAAGACCCTCATGGCGGAGAACCCCGGCGTGGTGGTTCAGGTCTCAGACAAAGACGAAAAGGAGTTCAGCAAGTTCATGCAAGCCGAAGGCGTCGGCTTCGCCAAGATAGGCCGCCCCTGCCCCGGCGAGCGCACGATAACGGTGAAGAGCGGCGGCTACAAGCACGAGTTCGACGTGGACAGGCTGCGCGACGTGTGGTACAAGACCTCCTACCTGCTCGACCGCGACCAGAGCATGAACGGCCGCGCCGCGGAGAGGTTCGCCAACTACAAGAACGAGCCTTTGAAGATGAAATTCCCTTACAGCTTCACAGGCAAGCTCTCGCAGTACGGCATATCCGCCGACCGCCGCACCCCGTCGGGCGTCAAGGCGGCGATAATCCGCGAGAAGGGAACCAACGGCGAGCGCGAAATGGCATACTCGCTGTATCTTGCCGGCTTCGACGTGAAAGACGTGATGATGACCGACCTCGTTAGCGGCCGCGAGACGCTGGAAGACGTGAACATGATAGTGTTCTGCGGCGGTTTCTCCAACTCCGACGTGCTCGGTTCCGCCAAGGGATGGGCCGGGGCGTTCCTCTTCAACCCCAAGGCTAAGGAAGCCCTCGACAAGTTCTACGCCCGCGAGGACACCCTCTCGCTCGGCATCTGCAACGGTTGCCAGCTCATGGTGGAGCTAAACCTCATCAACCCGGAGCACAAGCACCGCGCGAGGATGCTGCACAACGACTCCCGCAAGTTCGAGAGCGCGTTCCTGGGCCTCACCATTCCGCAGAACGACAGCGTGATGTTCGGTTCTCTCTCCGGCAGCAAGCTCGGCATCTGGGTGGCCCACGGCGAGGGCAAGTTCTCGCTGCCCGAGGCTGAGGGCGAATACAACGTGATAGCCAAATACTCCTATTCCGGCTACCCCGGCAACCCCAACGGCTCTGACCACGACGTTGCCGGAATATGCTCCAAGGACGGCCGCCACCTGGCGATGATGCCCCACCTGGAGCGCGCCATCTTCCCGTGGCAGAACGCGTGGTACCCGGCAGACCGCCGCAGCGACGAGGTTACGCCGTGGATAGAGGCGTTCGTGAACGCGCGCAAGTGGATAGAGAGCAAGGCGAAATAACACCGAATAACACAACGACCAAGCCCTCCTCTCCCCGTCGGCGGCGGAAAGGGGGGCTTTTAAATTAAGCTGACCATGTACTTACAGTTTTTCATCACTTTCTTCCGTATCGGACTGTTCACCCTCGGTGGCGGCTACGCCATGATACCCATCATCGAGAGCGAGGTGGTGGACAAGCACCGCTGGGTGGAGAAAAAGGATTTCCTCGACATCCTCGCCATATCGCAGAGCTGCCCCGGCGCGCTGGCGATAAACATGAGCGCGTTCATCGGCTACCGGCTGAAAAAGGTGCCCGGGGCGATAGTCACGAGCCTCGCCACCGCCCTGCCCTCGTTTCTCATCATCCTGCTCATAGCGATGTTCTTCAACAAGTTCGAGGACAACCCCATCGTGGCGGCGATGTTCCGCGGCATACGTCCGGCGGTGGTGGCGCTGATAGCCGTCCCCACGTTCAAGCTGGCGAAAGACGCGTGCATAACGTTCACCAACTGCTGGTTTCCCATTGCCTGTGCGCTGGCGATATACATCTTCGGACTCTCCCCGATAATAATAATCCTCGTGGCGGGCATTTGCGGATATGTCTACGGGCGGTATGTCAAGCCCACGGAATAGCCCCTGCCCCACCCTAACAAAGATACAGATATGATATACCTCAGCCTATTCATGGCGTTTTTCGAGATTGGCCTCTTCGGCTTCGGCGGCGGCTACGGCATGCTGTCGCTGATACAGACGGAGGTGGTACACAACCACCACTGGCTCACCACGGGCGAGTTCACCGACATCGTGGCGGTGAGCCAGATGACACCCGGCCCCGTGAGCATCAACTCCGCCACCTACTGCGGCTACACCGCCGTTATCAACGCCGGCTACGGCGAGACGATGGCGATCTTAGGCAGTGCCACCGCCACCCTCGCCCTCATCCTGCCCTCGCTGATACTGATGATTCTCATCGCGAAGCTGTTTCAGAAATACGTGAACACGCCGGCGGTGCAGAGCATAATGAGGGGTTTGCGCCCCGGCATCGTGGGTCTGCTCGGCGCCGCCACGCTGCTGTTGCTCACGCCCGACAATTTCGGGTCGATGTCCTCCAGTCCGTGGCAGTTCTGCATCAGCTGCTTCCTCTTCGCCGCCACCTTCGTCGGCACTTATTTTATGAAGATTAATCCCATAAGGATGATTCTCTATTCGGCAATCGCCGGACTGGTGCTGCTTTATTGACGCGCGTATATATTATATAAGGTATAAGGAAGCGCAGGAAAAGTTATGTTCAAAGACTTTGAACATAAGTTCAAAGACACCGGACATAAGTTCAAAGACTTTGAATTTATGTTCAGAGACTTTGAACTTAACCTTAACGGCAG
>CAVHWJ010000192.1:0-5487 GCA_963639565.1 uncultured Prevotella sp.
TACACCCCCGAACGCTACAAGGAGGCGAAGCAGAAGCTCATCGACAAATACTACGAACTCGGTTTCCGCGACGCCGAAATCGTCTACGACAGCGTGTGGAACAACGACAGCAAGCACGTGAACGTGTACCTCAAAATAAACGAGGGAAAGAAATACTACATCCGCAACATCACGTGGGTGGGCAACACCGTGTTCACCACCGACTACCTGAGCCGCGTGCTCGGGATGCAGAAGGGCGACGTGTATAATCAGAAGCTCCTAAACAAGCGTCTCAGCGAGGATGAGGACGCGGTGGGCAACAACTACTGGAACGACGGTTATCTCTTCTACAGCCTCACGCCGACGGAGGTGAACATCGTGGGCGACTCCATCGACCTTGAGATGCGTATCTTCGAGGGACAGCAGGCCCACATCAGCCGCGTGCGCATCAGCGGAAACACGCGTCTGTATGAGAACGTGATACGCCGCGAGCTGAGGACCAAGCCGGGCGACCTCTTCTCTAAGGAGGCGTTGCAGCGTTCGGCGCGCGAACTTGCATCCATGGGGCATTTCGACCCGGAGCAGGTGAACCCCGACGTGCAGCCTAACTACGAGGACGGCACGGTGGACATCAACTGGAACCTCGTGCAGAAGTCCAACGACCAGGTGGAGTTCTCGCTCGGATGGGGACAGACGGGTATCATAGGGCGCATCGGACTGAAGCTTAACAACTTCTCGATGAGAAACCTCTTCAACAAGAACCGTGAGCACCGCGGCATCATGCCGGTGGGCGACGGCGAGACGTTCTCTATCGGAGCGCAGACCAACGCCTCTTACTACCAGTCGTACAACGCCTCTTACTCCACAAGCTGGTTCGGCGGCAAGCGTCCTATCCAGTTCACAGTGGGAGCGTATTTCTCAAAGCAGACCGACGTGAACAGCAACTACTACAACTCGGCGCTGCTCAACAACTACTACTATAACTACGGCTACGGCAGTTCGTATAACTACAACTACGAGAACTACCTCGACCCCGACAAATACGTGGAACTCTTCGGCGTGTCAGTGGGGTGGGGCAAGCGTCTGCGCTGGCCTGACGACTATTTCCAGCTCTCCGCCGAACTCTCTTACCAGCGGTATATGCTGAGGAACTGGCAGTATTTCATCGTGACCGACGGTAACTGCAACAACCTCAACCTGAGCCTCTCGCTGTCGCGCACCTCTACCGACAACCAGCTCTTCCCGCGCCGCGGTTCAGAGTTCCTCGCCTCTGTTACGGTAACTCCGCCGTGGTCGCTCTTCCAGAAGAAGGACTACGCCAACCTCGCCAAGGACCGCAACTCGTCTACCTACAAGGACGAGCAGCAGGAGAAATACCGTTGGGTGGAATACCACAAGTGGAAGTTCAAGGCACGCACCTTCACCGCCCTCACCAGCGGTCAGAAGTGCCTCGTGCTTATGGCGCGCGCCGAAATGGGTCTGCTCGGTTCTTACAACAAGGACAAGAAGTCGCCGTTTGAGACCTACTACGTGGGCGGCGACGGCATGAGCGGATATTCTTCGGGCTACGCTGAGGAGACCATCGGACTGCGAGGTTACGAGAACGGTACGGTTGGTTACAACAGCTACGCCTACGACCGCTTCACCATGGAGCTGCGTTATCCGTTCCTGCTTGGCAACACCACAATCTACGGTCTTGGTTTCCTTGAGGCCGGTAACGCCTGGAGCGACACCAAGTATTTCAACCCCTTCGACATGAAGCGTTCCGCCGGTATCGGCGTTCGCATCTACCTCCCGATGGTAGGTCTCATGGGTATCGACTGGGCATACGGTTTCGACAAGGTTCTCAACGGCAGCACCATGAAGAGAGGCGGCTCACAGTTCCACTTCATACTGGGGCAGGAGTTCTAAAGAAAACTCAGACAGCTCGGACTGCTCAGACAACTCGGACCTCTCAGACCTCCCAGTTCTCTCAGACAACTCCGAGTAGTCTGAGCCGTCCGAGAAGTCCGAGCCGTCCAAGAAAATAACATTAAACCCAAAATCCAATGAAAAAACTTTTGTTGATTGCAGTTATGCTGGTATCAGCATTGGGGATGAGCGCGCAGAAGTTCGCGCTTGTCGACATGGAGTACATCCTGAAAAACATCCCGGCCTACGAGCGCGCCAACGAACAGCTCGCGCAGGTGGCGAAGAAATGGCAGGCGGAGGTGGACGCCCTCGGCACCGAGGTGCAGACGCTCTACAAGAACTACCAGAACGAGTCCGTCTTTCTCTCGCAGGAACAGAAGAAGACCCGCCAGGAGGCTATCCTCGCCAAGGAGAAGGAGGCAAGCGAACTAAAGAAGAAATACTTTGGCCCCGAGGGCGAACTGTACAAGAAGCGCACCAGCTTGATGACTCCCATACAGGAGGAGATATACAATGCCGTGAAGGACATCAGCGACCTGCGCGGCTATTCCCTCGTGCTCGACAGGGCTTCCGACACGGGCATCATCTTCGCATCGCCCAAGGTGGACATCAGCAACGAAGTGCTCGCCAAACTGGGATATTCGGCAAATTAATTTGTAGGGTTAGAAAAAACATATTACATTTGCAAAATGTCCGTCCGGCAACGGATAAACGCCGTTGGCAAACGGACATTACACATGAATATTAATAACAAAACAAATAAAGAGAAATGAAAAAACTGATTTTAATGTTGATGCTTTTCGCTCCCGTCGCTACTTTTGCGCAGAAGTTCGGACACATCAACTCGCAGACCGTTATCGAGAGCCTTCCCGAATACGTTAAGGCGCGCGCCGAGGTGGAAGGACAGGCCAAGGCTTACGACAACGACATGCAGGCTATGCAGAAGGAGATACAGTCGAAGGCTGAGGCTTACGACAAGGCAGCTCCCACGATGAACGAGACAAAGCGCAAGGAGACGGAGAACGAACTCCAGAACCTCTACCAGAAGTATCAGCAGGCACAGCAGGAAAACAGCCAGGCTCTCCAGAAACTTCAGCAGGAGAAGATGCAGCCTATCATAACAAAGCTGCAGAACGCCATCAAGAACGTGGGCAAGGCCGGCGGCTACGTGTATATCATGGACGTGACGAGCGGCATCCCCTATATCAGCGAGACTCTCAGCACCGACGTTACCAACGCCGTGAAGGCTGAACTCAACAAGCTGAAATAAGGCTTTTCCGTTTCCAGATTAGGAAGAAAAACGTAAACTCCGGCCGCGAAAGGCGGCAGGGGTATATCCATAACAAGTATGGAGTGTGTCAAAAGTAGAGGATTCATCTTGATTGCTCCCTGCTTTTGACACATTTCTTTATAATAACGACTGTATGAAAAGGATAATATTGATGATTGCTGTCGTGCTGACGGCTCTCGCCGCCTCGGCGCAGGATTTCAGGTTCGCCTACCTGAGCTACGACGCGGCGATAAAGGCGATGCCCGAATATTCACAGGCAGCCGCCAATGTGGACAAACTCCGCGCGCAGTATGACAACGAGATGAAGCGCGCCGAAAAGGAGTTCAACTCCAAATACGAGGATTTCCTCGAGAACCAGCGCACCATGGCTTCCGCCATCCTCGACAAGCGTCAGGCGGAGCTTCAGGATCTCCTCCAGAAGAACCTCAAGTTCAAGGATGAGGCGAAGCGTCTGCTCCTGCAAGCAGAGAATGACGCATACGCCCCGTTGAAGACGAAGCTCAACGAGACGATACGCCGCATCGGGGCGGAGAGGGGCTATGCCTTCGTGCTTAACACCGACGGCGACGCCTGTCCCTACGTGGACAGCACCAAGGGCGACGACATAAGTTCGCTTGTCGCCGACGCACTGAAATAGTACAGAACCGCTGGTTCTTTGACGTGGCATTTTACATTAACAGGAGGCTTTCTTATGGCATTATCAGTAAAGGCAGGGCCTATCGGCGTGTTCGATTCGGGCTACGGCGGACTCACCATTCTGCATCAGATGCGGCAGATGCTGCCGCAGTATGACTACCTGTATCTGGGCGACAACGCCCGTGCGCCGTACGGTCCGCGGTCGTTCGACATCGTTTATCAGTTCACCCTCGAAGCGGTGGAAAAACTCTTCGCCATGGGTTGCCACCTCGTTATCCTCGCCTGTAACACGGCATCAGCTAAGGCCCTGCGCAGCATCCAGCAGAACGACTTGCCGCGCATAGACCCGGAACGCCGCGTGCTTGGCGTGATACGCCCCACGGCGGAGTGCATCGGCGCGATAACGCAGACGCGCCACGTGGGCATCTTCGCCACTGTGGGTACGATAAAGAGCGAGAGCTATGTTATGGAGATAAACAAGCTCCACCCCGACATTAAGGTGACGGGCGAACCCTGTCCCATGTGGGTGCCGCTGGTGGAGAACAACGAGTATGACAGTCCCGGGGCTGACTATTTCGTGGAGAAGCGCATCGGCAACCTGTTGCGCCGCGATCCGGAGATTGACTCCATCATCCTCGGCTGCACGCATTATCCGCTCTTGCTCAACAAAATCCTGAAATATGTGCCACGCGGCGTGAGGATTGTGCCGCAGGGCGAGTATGTGGCGAACAGCCTGAAGGACTATCTGCTGCGTCATCCCGACATGGACGCGCGCTGCTCCAAGGGCGGACAGTGCCATTACCTCACGACGGAAAGTCCCGACAAGTTCCAGGAGTCCGCCCAGCTCTTCCTCCACGAGAATGTGGATGTGGAGACGGTCACGCTTGAATAGCAAAAGTGGCGCGCCTGAATAATCAATTTGCCAACTCAACTTGACAACTTGACGGGAGATTTGTCTGACCGAGCGTCATGTCAAATTCTTTTGCCAAAAAGTCGTATTTTTTTATCAGTAAATTGGGGTGCAAGGTGTTTTTCGTTAATATCTTTGCATCGTAAAAGTGAAGAAGATGCCTGTTCCGTGGCTTTTTTCGGACAGGCATTGCGATAAGAGATATTGTTAGTTAGTATTAATTGAGCAGAAGATTCAGCATGCGTGGCTTGGGCAAGTCGCGCATGTTTTCGTTTTCAGCCACAATAACAATAAAACCACAGTCACAATGAATACCTCCAAGGATTACCCCGTCTCGTCAGATTTCTCTGAGCTGTCCGAGAAGTCCAAGTTGTCCGAGCCGTCCGGGTTGTCCGCGCAGCCTTTCCACCCCCTCCCCCCATCTGCCGCAACACCCCCTCTCTTCACCTATCCCTTCAACTACACCCCCCATCCCCTTTGCGTCTCTGCCGCAAAGCAACTCCAGTCCTACCTCCCCACCAACCCCAACTGGAAGCCCGACCTTGACCGCGGCAAGATGTTCGGTGTCCTCGTCGTAAGAACCAACGACGGCCGCCTTGCCTTCCTCGCCGCCTATTCCGGCCTTCTTGCTGGGCGCAACGACTGGCCGTATTTCGTTCCTCCGGTGTTCGACAGCCAACACCCCGACGGCTATTTCAAGACCCACGAAAGGGAAATCTCTGCCCTCAACCGCCGCATTTCCGACATGGAACAATCCCCC
>CAVHWJ010000193.1:0-5442 GCA_963639565.1 uncultured Prevotella sp.
GACTTTAATATTTGGCAACCGGTGGCGCGAAACACTTGCGCCGCCGGTTTTTTCTTGATAAATAAATCAAAATTGCGATAAATTAAAATTGATTTAGCGCAATTCTGAAAAGTTTTTTCGTAACTTTGCAAACACAATCAAACAAAATCGCCCCGCCCCGGACAAGGTGCGGAGGTCTTAGCACGTAGCATATCTAAACATCTATGATTAACTTAACCCAACTCTACGACAAAAACATCGACAACCTATTCATGTTCGGCGCGAAATTCACCACCGACCGTGAACTGATTAAGGACTGCATACAGGATGTCTTTGTCAAACTCTTCAACAAGGGGAGCCAGCTCGACAAGGTGAGCAACATCGAGTCTTACCTCTACGTGTCGCTGCGCAACCGCATCAACGACGAGTTCCGCCGCCAGACACACCTCTGCGACGACGAGATAAGCGACGCCAACACCAAGGGGCTTTGCGACTGCAACGAGGAATACAACATGGAGCGCATGGAGGAGGAGACAAACCGCAACCTCGCCATGACGCAGTATATCAGCAACCTCTCGCCGCGCCAGAAGCAGATAATCCAGCTCTTCTACATCGAGCAGCGCAAATACGACGACATCTGCCAGATTATGGGCATCAGCTACCAGTCGGTGCGCAACCTCATGCACCGCAGCATGAGCCGTCTGCGCGAAATGGCGGCGAAATAAAATCAAACAAAAAACTCCGCTTTGGGTACAACACGGTGAGGCTTGCGTCCTTTATGTGAAAATAAACATATAACTTCTTCACATAAAGTTTCAATTAAAATGACTGACAAGTACACAAACTACACAAAGAGGCAGGAGCAGTTTCCCGCAACGGGAAACACCGTGGCGCCGCTCACCGCCAAGGAGAAGGCGGAGCTGAAGATGAGGATAATGCTCGCCTTGGGCAGGGGCATGGCATAAACGGTGCCGCCCTTGCACAAAAAAAAGAAACCACGCAACACTTTCGCAGACTATAAACGCACCCCGGAAAGGCACTGTCCATTTGCCGTTAATTTATTATAAATGTAAACAGGATATACAAGCGGTATGGAAGAAAATGAATACTTTTGGGGCAATGTTGAAACAACCGGAAAGACATCTATAAACTAACATCTATAAAATCTTAAAACTAAGTGTAATATGAAGAAAATCTTTACTCTTGCAGCCGTCGCACTCTGCGCGACAGGCATCAACGCCCAGGAATCATGGACTGTAAACGACGGCGAGGCTCTCAAGGCCGACTACGTGGCAAACGCTGACGCAAACGCCATGTCGGTGGTGAATTTCTCCACGGACAACGTTACAGGCACACACACCTCCGGCCCCGTTGCCGGCTATGCGGACGGCGAACTCGTGGACGGCAAGCTCGACGCGAAATACGACAACACATGGGGCGGTCTCCAGACAAAGAAACTCAGCGCCGACGGTTCGGTGGCTCCTTTCTATTATGTTTCGGGCAAGGGCAACCCCGTGAACCTCGACAAGATTGAGTTTGAGGAAATCGTGACCGACGGCGTGGGAACCGGCAACTACCGCGCAAAGTGGGACAACGCATACTATCAGGCTGACGGAACAGCCGGACTGCCGAAGAACGGAACTTACGTGACGCTCACTCCCAAGGTGAACGGCACAATGAAGGTTGCCGTTTGGGTGAACAAGGGAAGCCGCGACCTGTATGTGGCAAAGGCAAGCGACGCCAAGGCTCTCGCTTACGGCACTGACGTAAAGGCAAGCGGATATGTTCAGGCAACAAACAACGACGTGGCTGAGGGCGACCCGCTCTATGGCTACGAGCTGTATCAGGAAAGCATCGCCACAAAGGGCACTGAAGGCACTGACGCATACGTGCTCGGAGCCGGCAACCGCCCCGTTTGGGCATACCTCTCGTTCGACGCAACAGCCGGCGAGACATACTACGTGTTCTGCAAGAACACCCAGGTGGGCTTCGGCGGATATTCATTCACTGCCGGAGGTTCAGGCATCAGCGAGGTTTCTTCAGCAAAGGCTAACGCTGACGCTCCCGTTTACAACCTGGCCGGCCAGCGCGTGAACAAGAACGCCAAGGGTCTGCTGATTCAGAACGGCAAGAAGTTCATCGTGAAATAACCCGTAGAATATAACAAGACATCTGTCCCTCTCATACCACGCGTGATATGAGAGGGCTTTTTATAGGTACAAAAGCCGGCGCACGGCGTTTATATATAATAAGGATAATAACAATTCAACTATAAAAGCGATTATGAACAGCAAAAAGCTATTGTTGGCTGCCGTTACTCTGGCAGTGGGGACACAGGCGGTTCACGCCCAGTACCCCGAAATCACCAAGGAGGCAAAGGCTAAGATAGACTCTCTCACGAAAGTCTGGACAGCCCACTCCGACTCCGCATGGGCCGTGGCGTGGCCTATCGTCAAGGCCGAGGCAATGAAAGGCCGCTTCTACGTGCCGTGGGCTTCGCGCCCCTACGACCTGCGCCAGGCCAAGATACCGGCGTTCCCCGGCGCCGAGGGCGGCGGTATGTACACCTTCGGCGGACGCGGCGGCAAGGTGCTCACAGTGACCAACCTCAACGACGACGGCCCCGGCTCGTTCCGCTGGGCGTGCGAGCAGGGCGGCGCGCGCATCGTGGTGTTCAACGTGTCGGGCAACATCGTGCTCAAGACTCCCATCATCGTGCGCGCCCCGTATATCACCATCGCCGGACAGACCGCCCCGGGCGAGGGCGTGCAGATTTCGGGCGAGTCGTTCCAGGTGGACACCCACGACGTTATCGTGCGCCACATGCGCTTCCGCCGCGGCAACACCCACGTGTGGTACCGCGAGGACTCGTTCGGCGGCAACCCCGTGGGCAACATCATGATTGACCACTGCTCATGCGAGTGGGGCCTCGACGAGAACATTTCGTTCTACCGCCACATGTTCGACCTGCACGACGGCAAGCCCAAGCGCAAGGTGCCTACGGTGAACGTGACGATCCAGAACACAATCTCCGCCAAGGCTCTCGACACATGGAACCACGCCTTCGGCTCTACCATCGGCGGCGAGAACTCCACCTTCATGCGCAACCTGTGGGCAGACAACACGGGGCGCAACCCGTCAATCGGCTGGGGCGGAGTCTTCAACTTCGTGAACAACATCATCTACAACTGGGTTCACCGCACGGCCGACGGCGGCGAGTTCTCAACGATGAGCAACTTCATCAACAACTACTACAAGCCCGGACCCCTCACCCCGAAGGATTCGCCCATCGGCTACCGCATCGTGAAGAGCGAGAGCCGCAGCAACAAGCTCTTCGACTATCCGCAGTACGGCCGCATCTACGCCGTGGGCAACATCGTGGAGGGCAACGAGCGCGTGACGAAGGACAACTGGGACGGCGGCATACAGATTGCCGACAAGGACCTGCCAAACGGCGTTCCCGCCGACGTGAAGCAGCTGATGCGCTCCGACGAACCGTTTGAAATGGCGCCAATCACAATCATCCCCTCCGACCAGACCTTCGACAAGGTGCTCGCCAACGTGGGTGCCACCGTGCCTTGCCGCGACATCGTGGACCAGAGAATTGTGGAGGAAGTGCGCACAGGACAGGCTTACTACGTGAAGAAGCTGCCCAAGAAGAACCCCTACGGCGACCTGTGGGGACTGGGCGAACGCTCAAAGGCTGAGGACGGCACGTTCAAGTACCGCCGTCTGGGCAAGGACTCCTACAAGGACGGCATCATCACCGACATCGAGCAGATGGGCGGTTTCCCGAAATACAAGAAATACACGCCGTGGAAGGACAGCGACGGCGACGGCATGCCCGACGAGTGGGAGATTGCCAACGGCCTGAACCCCAACGACCCGTCGGACGCTAACCTCGACTGCAACGGCGACGGCTACACTAACATCGAGAAATACATCAACGGCATCGACACCAAGAAGAAGGTGGACTGGACTGACCTCAAGAACAACCACGACACCCTCGACGGCAAGACAAGCCTGATGTAATCCCCCACCCTCTCCGCCCTCTCACGGCGGAAGGCGCAAAAAAAATCCGCGGACAACGCAGCATCATGAAGCTGCCTGTCCGCGGATTTTCTGTTTCTTATAAGCCGGTTACTTTGCAATTGCCACGCTGCATTTCATCCTCCTGCAAAGCGGCAACACGAGTACGAGGCAAAGAGCCGCTCCGCACACCATTACCCAGCTCGAAGTTATCTCAATACAGCCAATGGCGACCACAGGACTTGACACCGCTCCTGCCACGAAGCCCGACGCACCGAAGATTGCGCTCGCCGCCCCGGCGTTATCGCGCTCCGCGTCGAGGGCGGTGGCGGTAAGCCCCGGCTGCATCAGTCCGAAACTGAACATCATATACATATACCCCACCATAACCACCGCAAGCGGCGCGCCGGACATGAGGCAAGCGGCAAGAACCACGGCGGCGACAAGGAAATGCTCCGCCCCGCGCCTGAGCGGCGAGAGGGGATTGCGGAAACGCGGCGTGACTGCCGCCCCGATGCAAATCATAAAGGCGTTGAGACCGAAGCACAGGCTGAAGGCGAAGGGCGACAGTCCGTAGATTTTTTGCAGGATGAACGGCGACGAGGCGATGTAGGCGAAGAACGTGAAGAAGCACGCCATAGACGAGAGCACGCTAAGAGTGAACCGCGGGTTGCGGAACACGCGGAATAGGTTGGCGTAAACCTGCGCAAGGTTCTTTTTCAGCCGCCTCTCGGGAGCGAGGGTCTCGGGCAGACGGCAGCTGCACAGCATCAGTATCACGCCCACGGCGAGCAGCAGGGCGAAGACACCCTGCCATGTAGTGAAGCCGGCCATCACGCCGCCAATAATCGGGGCGCACACCGGAGCCACGCCGTTGATACTGCCCAGCAGGGCCATGAAGTTTGCGAGTTCCCTGCCGCTGTACATATCAGTGGACATGCTCTTGGCAATCACTATGCCGCCGGCGCCCGCCACGCCCTGGAACACGCGCGCCACGTTGAAGAGGTAGATGTCGGGGGCGATGATACTGAGCACCGTCGCCACGGCGAAGAGGAACATCGAAGCCACGAGTATTCGCTTGCGTCCGAACTTGTCGGTGAGCGGTCCGATGAAAACCTGTCCCGCGGCGAGACCGATCATTCCCGTGGTGAGACTGAGCGACGCCAGTGCCGGCGAGGTTTTGAAGAAGTCTGTCATTTCGGGCAGCACGGGGAGATAGAAGTCAGTCACGAAAGGCCCGAAAGCGGTAAGCATTCCCAAGGTGGCAGGGACAAAAACACCTGTTTTCTTTTTCATTCTTTTTTTTGTCAGAATAACATTTCACATAGACAATTCTGTTGCCACAGCCCTTTCCGGGCGCGTCTCGGCAACACGGAGTCCGTTTAACCGTGTGCAAAGTTACTCATATTTCCGCGACATAATCAAATCTGCCGC
>CAVHWJ010000194.1:0-1411 GCA_963639565.1 uncultured Prevotella sp.
CTTGATTTTCCGCTTTGCGGCAACCCTCCGCTCCGATAAAATCATTATCTTTGCATCAGTAAACGGCGGCATGGAGAAAAAGGAAATGTTTGAAAAGCGACTCACGTTTGACGACCTCGACCTCGACGACAGGGAACTGTATATACAGATGGGTTACGGCGACGCAATGCCCGACCCCGGAGTGAGGCGCGAGACAGAGGAGATGAAACGCACGGTGAGGGAAATCCTGCGCCCGCGCTTCGGCTTCGTCGTGGAGGAAAGCGGGACCGTGGATGCCGAGCGGAAGACGCTCGACACCGGAGGCAAGCACTTCAATGTGGGCAGGATAATCACCTCGCAGATAAAGAACGCAGAGGCATTTGCTGTGTTTGTCGCCACCGCCGGAATGGAGTTCGAGCGGCTCCAGCGGCGGCTTGAGGCGGAGGGCGACATGGTGAAGGTGTTTGTCGCCGACGCCATGGGCAGCGTGATAGCCGAGAAGACTGCCGACATCATGGAGCGGTGGCTTCAGGTGTATATCAACTCACGCGGCTGGCGGCACACAAACAGGTTCAGCCCCGGCTACTGCGGCTGGCACGTGTCGGAGCAGCAAAAACTCTTCAGTCTGTTTCCCGAACGGCAGCCCTGCGGAATACGCCTCACCGACTCGTCGCTGATGATTCCCATAAAGAGCGTGAGCGGAGTTATCGGACTGGGGCAGGGCGTGAAGAAACTGGAATACACCTGCGGCCTGTGCGACTACGCCAAATGCTACAAACGCCGCAAGCCGCAGAAAACTTAGACATGACACGAAATAAAAAGGAAAGAAAATGAGCACAGTAATTTATCCATCACCGATATTCGGCCCCATACACAGCCGCCGCCTCGGCATCTCGCTGGGCATCAACCTCCAGCCCGCCGACGGCAAAGTGTGTACCTTTGACTGCATCTACTGCGAGTGCGGCTACAACGCCGACCGCCGCCCCACGCTGCCGCGCCCCACACGGGAACAGGTGGCTGCCGCGCTGGAGAAGAAGCTCCGCGAAATGGCGGCTGAGGGGCAGCACCCCGACGTGCTGACGTTTGCCGGCAACGGCGAACCGACTTCGCATCCGCATTTCGCAGAGATAATCGGCGACACCATCAGGCTGAGGGACGAAATCTGTCCCGGGGCGAAGGTATCGGTGTTGAGCAACTCCACGATGATACACCGCCCCGAGGTGCGCGAAGCCCTAATGCGCGTGGACAACAACATCCTGAAGCTCGACACCGTGGACGCGGCGTATATAAATAAGGTGGACCGTCCGCAGCAGCCCTCATACTCCGTGGACGGCATCATCAAGGGGCTTGCCGCGTTCCACGGTCACGTAATCATCCAGACCATGTTCATGAAGGGGACTATGGACGGCGAGGACGTAAACAACGTGAAGGA
>CAVHWJ010000194.1:1673-5412 GCA_963639565.1 uncultured Prevotella sp.
GTAAAAGTGTTACCTTTGTATTGTCTACCCATACCGGAAGCCCCGAGGGGGCAGAGGCTGGGCGGACATATACATAATAAAAGGCGTATCTGACGCTTTGGTTTTGACGATTCGTGAACTTCGCAAACTCATCTGTCAGTCAATAACAAAGCAACAAGGAACGTCTCATGGGTGTATTGTATACAGCCCCTATTGGCTACTTTTGCATTTATTGCATTTGTGGCCAATAACGGGCGTTAATATACTTGCACAATACGTGGGGCTTTCGGTGTTGCTCGTTTCGGCTGACAGGGCAATGCGAAGGCCTACGAATCGTGGAACGGGTGACAGACTGGCTCCACGTTCTTTCGTTTTGTATATCCAATCTTTAACGTTAACTTCTGCCGTGGAGCCGGGCAGTCATCTTAAAAACACAATACAAGATGAAGAAATTTTTATTCGTTGCCGCGGCATTGCTCACAATGTCGGCGTCATTCTGTTTCGGTCAGACAAAAGAGGAAATCAAGGCAAGTGCTGACCGTTGTGCAAAACTGGAGAAACTTTGCTCCAAGCAGCCCAAGCAGACAGGCGTTGCGGATGTAGACACCTATGTGCAGGGAGTTTACAACGCTGCCATCAGTTCCGCCGCGTCGTCAGCCTTGCTCCAGGACCTTTATTACCGCCAGATTGGAGAGACAAAGGACGGCGTTACGGACGTGAACATTAAGAAGCCTACCGTGGATGAACTTGTGGCGTTAGGCACAACCCTGACGGCGGAAGGCGTTTCCATCGCCGAGGCCGGGAAAGGCGCGGAAGCCGCCACCAAGGCTTCTACCGCCAACAAGAATCCGATGAAGGCGGCAAAGATAGCGTCTGCCCTCGCCTTTACGAAAGACGCTTACCCAGTCTTGCTTGAAGAGTCGAAGGCGAAGGTCGCCGCCGTAAAGCAGATGATTGAAACCGCAAAATCAGCAAAGAATCTGTAATGGGAAAGTTTCGCATCTTATGTGCGGTCATGCTTGCGTGTGTCCTTTGTGGGCATACGCAAGTTTCCCTCGCTGCCGATGACCGCCCTGTCGTAGGCGTAACCCAGTTCACCTGCGACGAAGAGAGTCCGTATACGGGACTTGTGACAGAGAAAGTCGTTGAAATGCTGACCAACACTCACCGCTTTGTAGTAGTAGACAGGACGAGCCGCGACAAGGTGATGGATGAACTCGAGCTGCAGAAGAGCGAGGCTTTTCTCGACAGCCATAATCTTGCGGAACAGGGCGCGGCTGTCGCCGCCGAGCAGTTGGTGACGGGGCATATCGTCAAGATACCTGTTTACCGCATGAAAAACGGCGACGGGAGCACGCGCGGCTATAAGGCGAGTGTTGCGTTTCAGCTGAAAGTCGTTGATGTAGAGACAGGCGTAAGCAATGAGGCGCAGAGCTTTGACGGGAAGTGCAGCAAGGAGATGCTCTCGCCGGAAAGTGCTGTCACGGCGGCCATGCAAAGCCTGCAGTCCGACATATATGAATATTTCCGCATCAATTTCCCCGTTAAGGGAAAGGTTTTGAAGACGATAGACAAAGGCACGATACTTCTCAATGTAGGCAAGGAAGCGGGTGTCAAGGTCGGAGATACCTTTATGATAGAGTCAGTGGAAATGCTCGACGGCAAGCCTTATCCAACCGAACTCGGGAAAGCCAAGGTGACGAAACTTTCGGGAGAGTCATTCGCTGAATGTAGCGTTTCAAGCAAAGTCACTGCCGCCATTGAACAAAGCAAGGCTTCCCATAATTTAGTCCGTTGTAACTTAATAATCAAGAAATGAACATGAAAAGAACAGCAACATTATTGTTGTGGCTGTGTGCGTTCTGCTGCACATGGGCGCAAAACATGGAATCACAGGTTACGCCTTTGCCCACGGCACGGCCGAAGATTATGGTAATACCGTATACGACGCAAGGTGAAGACATACGCACGGTTTTGGAGGATGACGTGAACAAGCGCATCGCCCTGACCAAGATAAAGGAAGCGTTCGACCAAAGGGGGTATACCACGGTTGATTTCTTCGCCAAGGTAAAAGCCCTGTCAAAGGCGACCGCATTGGGCAACACCCAGCAGCAGGATGTCAAGACCATGATTATACAGCAGTCCGGCGCGGATGTCTATGTCGAGGCGGAGATAAGCCTGTTGGAATCGCCTTCGGGCAATGCCATGAAAGTAATCCTGTCCGGTTATGAAACCTCCACCGCAAATTCGCTTGCCAATGCCGTTTGCGAGAGCGGCAAGTTTTATACCGACGACTACGGCAAACTTACGTCAAGGGCTGTCGAGACAGGAATGGACAAATTCTTGAACACCATGCAGGAGAAACTGATGGACATAGCGGAAAACGGACAGTCAATATCCGTGACAGTCGGCGTTGATGAGGCGTCTTCCCGCTCGATGTCGCAAGAGGTTGGCGGCGACGGACTCGCCCTGTCTGATGCCTTGGAGATGTGGGTGGAACAGAACGCTTACAAGGGCAATTACCATATACAGGGAACAACCGACAAGCAGATGCTCTTTGATGATATTCGCATACCGCTGAAAGACGAGAACGGAAGGACATACAATATCAACAAGTTCGGACTGAAATTGCTGATGTTCTTCCGCAACCTTGGCATCAAGGTGGAAAGGACTACAAGCAACAATATGTTGGTTGTCACCATAAAATAAAAGGAGGAACGGTTATGAAAAGAACATTGTTGCTTCTGGCGATACTGATTGGTGGCTTCGTGGCAATCTCGGCGCAAGGGGTGGAAATAGCCTTCGCCCTTCCCTCCGGTAATGCCCGGCTCAGTGCAAATACTGCCAAAATGCTTAGAAGCCGGTTTTTGCCGGCCATGACAGAAAACGGTGTCGAGACGGCGGAAGTCAGCACAATCGCCATAAAGCCGGAGATAAGTTTTGTAAATCGGCAAGTTGTCGAGGGCGGCATGAGAAACATACACACAAGCGACATACAGTTCAACTTGGTCTGCACCAATCTTGTTACAGGCACGACTTTCGCAAGTTGTGTCATCACGGTGCGTGGAGAAGGGTTCAGCGATGACGACGCCATAAAGAACGCCATTTCAAAGGTCTCGTCGGATGACAGGCGGTTGGCGACATTCATACGTACGGCAAAAGACAAGATTATGGACTACTATCAGCGGAACCTCAATTCCGTAATATCACGCGCCCGCACCTTCGCCAATATCCAGCAATATGACGAGGGGTTGGCCCTGCTGTTTTCTTGTCCAGCCACAATCTCCGGCTACACGAAAGTAAATAGCGAGATAACCGCTATTTACCGTCAGTTCCAGACCCGGGAATGTAGTGACGTCATTCAGAAAGCCCGTACGGAATATGCCAACGGAAATTATGACGCGGCAGCCGAATATCTGCAACAGATAGACATGACAAGTTCCTGTGCCGCCGAGGCCAAACAGCTCTGTACGCAGATTAAGCAGACTAAAGACGCTGAAGCCCGGAGGGCTGTTGAACTCATTGAAAGACAGGCGCAGCGTGAGACGGACCTTGAAAAGACGAGAATCAAGGCGGCGCGCGACGTGGCTGTCGCCTACTGCAAGAGAAGGACTGATGTGTATTTTGTCTGGTGAAAGCTGCCGGAAAGTTTATGTTCGCAAGCTCCGGACTTGTGTTCGCAACTTTCGGACTTGTGTCCGGGGCTTGCGGACTTGTGTTCGGAGCTTGCGAACATAACTTTTTCTGCACGTTTGCTGAA
>CAVHWJ010000195.1:0-5384 GCA_963639565.1 uncultured Prevotella sp.
GCCGTAAGTCCCGGTTCGCGGAAATGCACATGGTCGTCGATGACGCCCGGCAATACGAAGCACCCCGTGGCGTCGACTGTTTCGTCGAAATCTCCACGGGGCGTGTCGCCGTTCTCTATTATGTCCGCGATGCGGTCGTCCTCGATGATGAGGGAGGCGTTGAAAGCCCTGCCCTCATTGACAACCGTCGCGCCTTTTATAAGGATTCTCATTTTCTAAAAAAACTGTTGGGGGTTAATCGTGTGCCGCGCCAGCCGGCTGCGCCAGTTCGTTTGGCGTGGGCGCGCCCTGCTGCGGCGCGGGTTCGGGCGATGGAGGCTCCGGCATATCGGGAGTCGCCATGCCGTTCATTATGTTCTGGTTCTCCTGCGCCTTCTGGTAATAGTCCTTCACGTAGGCGTCGTTCTTGAAATTGTCTGTCGCCTTGCTCATAATGTCCTCTATCCACGGCGCAAGTTCGGGGTATCTGTTCCCGGCTGTCATCATGAAGAACACGCCCGGACCGAGCACGTTGTCGAAATTCTCCACGATGAACGAGGTGATGAACTTGTCCTCCTTTTCGGCAATCTTCTGCGCCTCCTGCGCCAGCCGGGCGTTTGTCGTGGCTTCGTCCTCGCCGTTCATTATCGCCTGGCTCTGCTTGTGGCCAAGCTCTTCCATCTGGCTCTCAAACTGGTTGTATTTCTCAATGAACTTCGAGAGCTTGTCGTTGAGGGGCGTTCCGCTGGCCTTCTGCTGTCCGTTGTCGATTTTCACCGAAATGTTGCCCTTTTCGAGCACCACGGGCATCAGGCTCTCGGTGTCGATGAAGAGCGTGGCAATCTTGGTGGAGTCGAGCGAACCGTTGAACGAGAACTGTCCGTGAACCACGTCGCAGGAGTCGATGTTCTTCATGTCGCTGTTGCTGTACACCTTCAGATACAGCTTCTTGCCGTCGAGCAGCGACAGGTCTGACGTTCCCTTTATGTCGTACGACCCGCTGCACGAGGCGAGAGCCATGATAGAGGCCGGTATGATGTGTAGAAATCTTATGTCCATATAATGCTTTCGTATAACCCTACAAATGTAATGGGTATTGCCGACGTGGGGAAATCCGTTCATTTAAATTAAAACATCCGCCGCGCTTTTTAGCTTTTTTTTTCTCTCTCCGCATTTGTCACGCGTCGCCCCCGGGCTTTTGCCTGCCGAGTTCCGACGAAATCCTCATCGTGGAATACAGTTGCAACACGGCAGCCACGAGCAGCGTCACCACCCAGTTGTTGTGGATATACCTGAGGTAGGCGTTGTAGCCGTCGATGCCGGCCCTGATGAAATAGGGGAACACCACATGGTATGCGTTCTCTGCCATCAGCAACGCCGACACCACGAAGAACGCGCCGCCCGTCATCATTATGCGGCGCAGCCGCCGCAACGTAACGTCGGTGCCGTCGTATCTCTGCATATACTGCATCGCAACGAACATCAGCGTGCCGGGCGCGAAGACGCAGGGGGCTATGGCGTGTCCCTTTTCCGCGCCGAAAACATACAGTACGGCGCCCGCCACCATAAGCAGCGCGCCGAGGAGCATTACAAAGCTCTGTGTCTTATTCAGTTGCCTCATCGTTTTTCTTGTCGTTGTTCTCGTCGTCGCTGAGCACGAAGATGTCCTCGTCGTCGGCCTTCATCATATAGTTCTCGCGCGCAATCTTGGTTATCGCCTTGGGGTTGCGGCGTATCTCGTTGAGCTTCTGCTCGTCGCGCTCATACTGGCTCTCGTAGCGCGCAATCTGCTCCTTCAAATCCTTTATCTGGATTGCATACTGTGCGCGCGTCAGAAAGCTGTTGTCGTCGAGCACGCCGACGAGCAGTCCGCCGATGATAATCACGAACCAGTAGCGGTTGTGTGATATGAAACTTAAAACAGGGTTCATGTCGTTTCCGTTTTGCTTCTTTTTTGGCTGCAAAGGTAATGTAAATCTTTCAAAAGCATTACCTTTGCAGTTGAAAAAGCGAAATCTAAGAATTGTTTATGGAAGAATACATAGTTTCGGCGAGAAAATACCGCCCGATGTCGTTCGACTCGGTGGTGGGGCAACAGGCGCTGACCACGACATTGAAGAATGCCGTGAAGAGCGGCAAACTGGCCCACGCCTACCTCTTTTGCGGTCCGCGAGGGGTGGGCAAGACCACCTGCGCGCGCATCTTCGCCAAGGCGATAAACTGCCAGAACCCCACGTCGGACGGCGAGGCGTGCAACGAGTGCGAGAGCTGCCGCGCGTTCAACGAGCAGCGGTCGTACAACATCTTCGAGCTTGACGGCGCGAGCAACAACTCCGTGGAGAGCATTAAGACGCTCATGGAGCAGACGCGCATACCGCCGCAGGTGGGAAAATACAAGGTGTTCATAATCGACGAGGTTCACATGCTCACCACGGCGGCCTTCAACGCGTTCCTCAAGACCCTTGAGGAACCGCCGGCACACATGGTGTTCATCCTCGCCACAACGGAGAAGCACAAGATTCTGCCCACAATCCTCTCGCGCTGCCAGATTTACGACTTCGAGCGCATGACCGTTACGGGCATCATCAACCACCTGAAAATGGTGGCCGATAAGGAGGGGATAACCTACGAGGACGAGGCTCTCAACGTGATAGCCGAGAAGGCCGACGGCGGAATGCGCGACGCCCTCTCCGTGTTCGACCAGGCGGCGAGCTTCTGTCAGGGCAACATCACCTACAAGAAGGTGATAGAAGACCTCAACGTGCTCGACTCCGACAATTATTTCCGCTTCGTGGATTTGTGTATGGAGAACAATGTGCCGGAGGTCATGGTATTGCTCAACAGCATCATTGCCAAGGGTTTCGACGGCGGCAACGTGGTGAACGGACTTGCCGCCCACGTGCGTAACGTGCTCATGGCGAAGGACAACGGTACGCTGCCGCTGCTTCAGGTGAGCGAGGCTCAGGTGGAGAAATTCAAGGCACAGGCGGCGAAATGCCCCACCACCTTTTTATATAAGGCGTTGAAGATAATGAACGAGTGCGACGTGAACTACCGCCAGAGCAGCAACAAGCGTCTCCTCGTGGAACTCACCCTTATCCGTGTGGCGCAGATCACGCAGCCCGACGACGACGGCTCTGTCGCGGGGCGCAGCCCCAAGAGATTGAAAAGCCTGTTTAAGAAACTCATAGCATCGGCGCGGCAGACGGCAGTCCCGCAGGTGGCAGCCGCCGCGCCCGCGTCCCGCGGGGAGGAGCGACCCGGCGGGGCGGCGGAAGCTATGCCCGAAAACGCTCAAGATACGAATACTGCTACCCAGTCCGCCCCTGCCGCGTCGGTGCCTCAGCGTCCGCGTGCGGCGGCGGTGAAGTTGGGGAGCATAGGAAAGTCGTTTGCCAATCTGCGCAGGGGACCGGAGAAACCCTCGTATGAGGTGGAGCCGGAGGACAAGCAAACGGGACTTCACGAACCGTTTGACGACGATATGCTCCAGCTGCAGTGGATGCTGATGTGCAACCGTATGCCCGATGCCATGTCGAGCACCGCCACGCGCATGAAGAACATCGTGCCAGTGATTACCTCGTTTCCCGAGATAGAGGTGGTGGTGGAGAACAAGATGCTTCTCGAGGACATACAGAAGATACAGAAGCGCGTGCGCAACACCCTCGTGCAGAAGCTCCGCAACGACGACATCACGCTGAAGCTGCGCATCGCGCGCCCCGAGGAGATAAAGCGCATCCTCTCTCCGCGCGAACTCTTTGAGAAACTGTGCAAAGAAAACCCCGCCGTGCAGAAGCTCGGCGAGGCTTTTAAATTGGAATTTGCCTGATTAGGCTTTCTTTGTTTGTCTTATATCAGCGTCATGCCCAGTTCGGCACATTCCTTGCGCATGGCGTCGGGCCAGATGCTGGCCTGGATTTCGCCGAGGTGAGCCTTGTGGAGCAGCACCATGCACAGGCGGCTCTGGCCGATGCCGCCGCCGATGCTCTGCGGCAGTTCGCCGGCAAGCAGACGCTTGTGGAAATAGAGTTCCTTCCTTTCTTCCTTGCCCGATATGGCGAGCTGGCGCAGCAACGCCTCCGTGTTCACCCTTATGCCCATTGACGACAGTTCCACGGCGCGGTTGAGCACCGGGTACCAGATTAGGATGTCGCCGTTCAAGCCCTTGTGGCCCGGCGTGCTCTCCGTCGTCCAGTCGTCGTAGTCGGGCGACCTGCCGTCGTGCGGCTCCCCGTTGGCGAGCTTGCCGCCTATACCTATTATAAATACCGCGCCGTATTTGCGGCACACGATGTCCTCGCGCTCCTTCGCCGTCTTGTCGGGGTACATCTCCAGCAGGTCTTCGCTGTGGATGAAATGTATCTCGCTCGGCAGGAAGGGCTTTATCTCCCTGTAACTCTCGCACACGAGGAATTCCGTGCGCAGTATCGCCGAGTAAATCCTCCTCACCACATCTTTCAGGAAATCGAGGTTCCTCTGCGCCTCGCTTATCACCATCTCCCAGTCCCACTGGTCCACGTAGAGCGAGTGGAGGTTGTCGAGTTCCTCGTCGGCGCGTATGGCGTTCATGTCGGCATACACGCCGTAGCCCGTCTCCACGTTGTATTCGGCGAGCGTGAGCCTCTTCCACTTCGCCAGCGAGTGTACCACCTCCGCCGTAGCGTCGCCGAGGTCTTTCACGGGGAAGCTCACCGGCCGCTCCACGCCGTTGAGGTCGTCGTTGATGCCCAGTCCCTTCATCACGAAGAGCGGGGCGGTGACGCGCCTCAGCTTCAGTTCGGTGGACAGGTTCATCTGGAAGAATTCCTTTATCGTCTTGATGCCCTGTTCCGTCTGTTTCATGTCGAGTAGAGCCTTGTAGTCTATGGGTTTTATCAATTTGCTCATATATTTCTTTGTTTGGTTATTAAATTGCTGTGCAAAGATACGGTAAAATATTGAATTGTAAGCGTGCGGTGCATGAATATTTGCAAAATGGCATCAATAAATGTTTTCTTCCGTAAGAATGTCATGCTGGCCAACGGAATTTTTTGTTACCTTTGCAACAATACAAGCAAGAAGACTACTATGGCAACGACATTATATCTCACTCGCCACGGCGAGACGGTGGACAACGCCAACAAGATTATGCAGGGACAGGTGCAGGGGCGGCTCAACGCCCGGGGTATCGAACAGGCGCGGCAGCTGGCGCATGAGCTCGCCTCTGTGCATATCGACGCCTTCGTGTCGAGCGACCTGAAGCGTTCCATCGACACGTGCCGCATCGTGGCGGAGCCGTACCACGCCGAGGTGGTGACAACGCCGCTGCTGAGGGAGCGCGACTGGGGCAGTTTCACGGGCAAGTACATCCCCGACCTGGAGCACGCCGTGTGGCCCGACGACATAGAGCCGCTCGACAAGCTGAA
>CAVHWJ010000196.1:0-5383 GCA_963639565.1 uncultured Prevotella sp.
ACACCGGCAAGAGCGGCTATTACAACATCCCGAAATTCAAGGACGGCCAAAGCATTCACCTCGCCGTGGGGTATCCGTTCTAAATGGTTTAGATTTAACGAAAGCTATCGGAAAAGTTCTGTTCGTAACTTTGGAACTTACGTTCGTAACTTGCGAACATAACTTTTTCTGCACGTTTGCGAAATTACAAAGACGGAATGCTTGAAAGAAAGAGGCGTGAGAAAACGGTAGCTTTACGAATATATCGGGTGTTGGTACAAACTTGAATTAATGAAAATTCGTGGGAAATTCATGGAAATTTGTGTCGAAAGAAAAATATTGTTTGTATTGCAACGATATTTTGAACACGAATTTCCCACGAATGTATCATAAATTGGTGGTGTATGGGTCGGATTATTCTTGATAACCCTCAGCCATAACTTATTTCAGGTAATCCTCGAAATACTGAGTGATGCGCTCGTGCAGATGCACGCTTTTGTGCCCCATCATGTTGTGACCCTCGCCTGGGTAAACGAAGAAATCTGGCTGGGTGCCGGCTTCGGTACAGGCGTTGAGGAACATGAGGGCGTGTTGCGGAACAACTGTGGGGTCGTTCATGCCGATGATAATCTGGAGCTTGCCCTTCAGGTATTTCGCTTTGTTGAGTAGCGATGTCTTCTCGTAACCCTCAGGGTTGGTCTCGGGAGTGTCCATGTAACGCTCGCCGTACATCACCTCATACCACTTCCAGTCGATTACCGGTCCGCCGGCAACACCCACCTTGAATACGTCGGGATAGTTCGTCATCAGCGAAACCGTCATAAATCCGCCGAAGCTCCAACCGTGAACGCCGATGCGGTCGGCATCCACGTAGGGCAGTGACTTTAGGTATTCCACGCCCTTCATCTGATCCTGCATCTCCACCTGACCGAGCTGACGGAACGTAGCCTGTTCAAAGTCCTTGCCGCGGTGCTCGCTGCCCCTGTTGTCGAGGATGAAGAGCAGATAGCCCTTCTGTGCCATGTATGTCTCCCACGAACGGCTGCACCAGCGGTAACGAGCGTCCACGTTGTGAGCGTGGGGACCGCCGTAGACATAAACCACCGTGGGGTATTTCTTCGCCGGGTCGAAATCCACCGGCTTCACCATGCGCCAGTAGAGGTCTGTCTTGCCGTCGGCGGCTTTCAGCGTACCCGAAGAGTATTCCGGTATCTTGTATCCCTTCTCTTTCCACGGGTCTTTGGCGTTGAAAATCAGACTGCGCTTGCCGTTCTCCGTGTCCACTGCGACAGTCCTGCGCGGGATGTCGGGAGTCTGGTAAGTGTCGAGCACGTATCTGCCGCTTGCGCTCAGAGTCGCCGCCGCGTGCCAGCCCTTGCCGTTGTCGTCCATGAGTGCGCGCTTGCCTGTCGTCACGTCCACCATGTAGACGTTGGTCTGTATGGGGTTGCACTCGTTGGAAGTATAGATGATACTCTTGCACTTGGCGTTGAAGCCCAGCACGTCGATAACCTCCCATTCGCCGCTTGTCAGCTGTTCCACGTCGAGCGACTCCGTATTGCCCGCCATTCTGCTGCCGTGCATGCCGAGGGAGCAGAGGTACAGATGGTTGTAGCCGTCGCTGCGGCTCTGCATAATGAATTTCGTGTCGTCCCACGGCAGGAACACGATGGGGTTGAGCGGCTCCACGTATTTCTCGTCCACCTCGCGGTAGAGTTCTCCTGTCTTCTCGCCAGTCTCCGCGCTGTAAGCACGCAAGCGGCAGTCAGTCTGGTCGCGGTTCAGCTCAAACATATACACCTTCTTGCCGTCGGGCGCCCACGAGATATTCGTGAAATAGCGGTCGGTAGGGTCGCCGGCGTTCAGATAAACCGTCTTGCCGGTGTTCATGTCATACACGCCCACCGTCACCTTGTGGCTCGTCATCCCGGCCATGGGGTATTTGTCAGGCTCGTATGTCGCCTCGCGCTCAAAGGTGTTCACCTGAGGATAGTCTGCCACCATAGACTGGTCCATGCGGTAGAAAGCGAGTTTCTTGCCGTCGGCGGACCAGAAAAGACCCTCGTTGCAGTTGAACTCGTTGCGGTGAACCGCCTGTCCGTAGACAATCTCGCGGCTGCCGTCGGTCGTCAGCTGCACCGTCTTGCCGTCGGCGTCGGTTACATAGAGGTTGTCGCCCTTGACAAACGCAAGAGCCTTTGAGGCGGCGTTCCACTTAGAAGCCTGTTCCGCCTCTCGCTTCTGCCGCCACACCGTCTTTTTCTTCTTGAAATCCACGAGTATACGTTCCAGCTTGGTGGTGATAAGCACCAGACTCTTGTCGGAGTAGGGGAAAGAGGCGTAGCCAAGGTTGCGCACCTTGTTGTCTTCGCCTGTTGCCGCCCACTTGTTAATCTCATCAGCCGTGAAGAGCACGGTCTCCTTGCCAGTCTTCATGTCCACCGCCACGCAGTTCTCCGGGTTGCGGCGCACGATGCGGTCGCCCCACCACGTGTAGTTCCTGTATTCGGGAATCATGTTGTGGTAGTTGTTCCCCCCGAAATTCAGGTCTTCGAGGGTAAACTGTTTCTGCTGTGCCATGCCGTATGCGGTTGAAAGAAACAATGCCGCGGCGAGGGCAATCCCCCGTGCGGCTGAGTTTATGATGCGCTTAATCTTCATTGCGGTTGAATTTGCCTTGTCTTCTGTCGTTGCCCTTGCTGAAGGGCTTTCTTCCCTTGCCGTCGCCTTTGCCGAACTTGCGTCCGCCACGGTCGCCGCCCTTGTCAAACTTGCGTCCGCCCCTGTCCTTGTTGAACGGCTTGCGTCCGCCGTCGCGCCTGTCGTCGTCGCGCTCGCTGGTGCGCGGCCTGCGCTGACGCTTGTTTTCGAGGGCGTCGATGTCTTTCATGTAAGGACTTTTGCGGAAGGTGAACGAGCGGATGTCGTCTTCGTCAGACGATTCCGGTTCGTCGAAACGCTTTTTGAATTCCCTGTGCTCCTTGAAGCGGTGTTTTTCCGCCATCTGCTTCTTCTCGTCTTCGGTCTTGAGAATGTTGCCCTCGCTGCGGAACTCCCTGAAGCCGCCCTCAAACATGAGGTACTTGCGGAACTCGCACTCCAGCGAACCGTTGTAGAGGGGAATCTTCTGCGACGGCTTGAGGCCAATCTCGTCGAAACACTCCTTGCGGTAGCTCAGTACCCATGCCTCGCCGTTGCGGAACTGGTGCTTGAGCGTGTCGCCGATCATCTTGTAAGTGCCGAGCAGGTTGGGCGTTGATATGCGCTCGCCGTAGGGTGGGTTGGTAATCATAAACGACTTGCCCTCAGGCTGCTGGAAATCCTTGAAGTCGGCGCACGTCACGGTGATGTCTTTCGTCAGTCCGGCTGCCTTCACGTTGAGCGTGGCGGTGTTCACGGCCTTCATGTCCACGTCGGAGGCGTAGATATGATGCTCGAACTCGCGCTCCTTGGAGTCGTCGTTGTAGATGCTGTCGAAGAGTTCCGCGTCGAAATCCTTCCACTTCTCAAAGGCGAACTCCTTGCGGAACAGTCCCGGCGCCATGTTGCGGGCGATGAGGGCAGCCTCGATGGCTATTGTTCCCGAACCGCACATGGGGTCGTAGAAATCCGTCTCGCCATTCCAACCCGACATGAGCACCATGCCGGCTGCGAGCACCTCGTTGAGCGGAGCTTCCACCGACTCCTGACGGTAGCCGCGGCGGTGGAGGCTCTCGCCGCTGGAGTCGAGCGACAGCGTACACTTGTCTTCGGCGATGTGCATGTTAAGGCGAATGTCGGGGTTAGCCACCGAGATATTGGGGCGGCTGCCGGTCTTCTCGCGGAACTGGTCCACGATAGCGTCCTTCACCTTGTACGCCACGAACTTGGAGTGGCGGAACTCGTCGGAGAAAACCACGGAGTCCACGGCGAAGCAGTCCTTCAGGTCGAGATACTTGCTCCAGTCGATTTTCTTAACCTCGTTGTAAACGTCGTCCGCGCTCTGCGCCTTGAAATGCTTAATCGGCTTGAGCACGCGGATTGCCGTGTGCAGCTGGAAATTGGCCCGGTACATCAGTTCCTTGTTACCGGTGAACGACACCATGCGTCGTCCTATTTCCACGTTGTTAGCTCCCAGCTGTATCAGTTCCTGTGCCAGTACCGGCTCCAGACCCATGAATGTTTTGGCGATGAGTTCAAATTCCTGTTCCATTATTGAATTCAAGATCTAATTTACTTATTTTTTCCTGTTTGTATTTCTTTGTATTCGGTTTCATGTCGTGCGTCACCCACACGTTAGCCCCTATTATGCACCCCGAACCTATCGTTATCCTGCCGAGCACGGTGGCGTTGGCGTAAATCACCACGTTGTCGCCGATGATGGGGTGGCGCGGAATGCCCTTCACGGGATTGCCGTTCTTGTCGAAGGTGAAGCTCTTTGCCCCGAGCGTCACGCCCTGGTACAGCTTCACGTTGTCGCCGATGATGCAGGTAGCCCCGATGACTACGCCCGTGCCGTGGTCAATGGTGAAGTATCTGCCGATGCTCGCCCCGGGGTGTATGTCGATGCCGGTCTCCGAATGTGCCATTTCGGTTATAATCCTGGGGATGAGCGGCACGCCGAGCAGCACCAGTTCGTGGGCCACGCGGTAGTTGGTGAGAGCCTTTATCACGGGGTAGCACGATATTATCTCGCCGGCGTTCTCCGCCGCGGGGTCGCCGTTGTATGCCGCCATGACGTCGGCGGCGAGCAGGGAGCGGATTTTGGGCAGACGGCTAATGAGTTCCGTGGATATTTCGTCGGCCTTGCCCCTCTTTTCGGCGCAGTCGTTGCAGGGGGAGTCTTCGCAGTCGGCGAAGCACAGTCCGGCGAGTATCTGTTCGGCGAGCAGCTTGTGCAGCCTCTCCACGTCCACTCCGATATGGTATTTTATGGTTCTTGTATTGACGGTGGACTGCCCGTAATATCCCGGGAACACGATGGCGCGTACGAGCGATATAGCCTCTTCGAGTTTTGCGGCGGACGGCAACGGGTCGCCGTCGCGGTGCTGGTGGAATATTCCTTTCAGCGACTCTTCGGAAGAGAGTTCCTCAACAGTCTGCGTGAGAATGTTCGTCAATTTGTCAATGCTCATCGTGGAAAAAATGTGTCAATACGTGGTGCAAAATTACTTGATTTATTGCTAATTGCCAAATAAATCGCAGTAATCTTGCTTATTCACCACGCCCTTTGATGAAAGAGCCGTCGCTTATACGCCGAACTCCGCTAAAACCTGAACATGAACTTGAACCTCACGCCCTGCTTGTGAGCGGTGGGGAGTTCGTTGTAGGTGAGCCTCCTTACGTACTGCACGCTGAGAATCTTGAATATGTTAGACACTCCCGCCACGATTTCCACGTAGGGCTTGTCGGGGTTCATTATGTA
>CAVHWJ010000197.1:0-1616 GCA_963639565.1 uncultured Prevotella sp.
TACCGCTCTTTGAGAAGGAGTCGGAAGAGTGTGTTACAGATTTTGAAAAATGGATATACGTACTAAAACACATGGAAACATTGGAAAGAATACCGTTTGAGACGCAGAAGAGGATATTCAAACGGCTTGAGGACATTGCCGACATCCGTTGTCTGAAGAAAGATGACATGGAGAAATACGAGGAGAGCCGGAGGTTGGTGGACAATTATAACCTCGGGATGTACAGTGCGTGGATAGAGGGAAATGAGAAAGGTTTGCTCAAAGGTAAACTCCAAACCGCCCGAAACCTTTTGATGATGGGACTTCCCATTTCCCAAATCATGGAAGCTACCGGTCTGTCGAAAGAACAAATCAATGGGCTGAAGGATTAGTATCTCACAAAACATACAAGACAAAAAGCAGCCAAATCCTGCCAAATTATTTTTTCATCGCCACTTTGTTTTATAATGCCGCCAAATCTCACTATCTTTGCAAAACTGCATGGTGTGTGCCGTTGCAGGAAGGAAAATGCTGAAAATATAAAACAAAGATACTGAAATGGAATATAACTTCAAGGAAATCGAGAAGAAATGGCAGAAAAGGTGGGTGGAGGACAAGACCTACAAGGTGACGGAACGCAAGGACAAGGAGAAATTCTATGTCCTCAACATGTTCCCCTATCCCTCGGGGGCGGGTCTCCATGTGGGGCATCCCCTCGGGTATATAGCCTCTGACATCTACGCCAGATACAAGCGGCTCAAGGGCTACAACGTGTTGAACCCCATGGGTTACGACGCTTACGGACTGCCCGCCGAGCAGTACGCCATACAGACGGGACAGCACCCCGCCGTGACCACCGAGACGAACATAAAGAGATACCGCGAACAGCTCGACAAGATAGGCTTCAGCTTCGACTGGAACCGCGAGGTGCGCACCTGCGAACCCGGCTACTACAAATGGACGCAGTGGGCGTTCCAAAAGATGTTCGCCTCATGCTACTGCCTGAAGAGCCAGAAGGCGATACCCATAGAGAAACTCGCCGGACTCTTCGCCGAGCGCGGCAGCGCGGCCGCTGAGAACATCGCCAAGACGGAGGAACTCTCGTTCACCGCCGACGAATGGAACGCCATGGGCGAGGCGGAGCGGCAGAAGACCTTGATGAACTACCGCATAGCGTATATCGGCGAGACGATGGTGAACTGGTGCGCCGGACTTGGCACGGTGCTCGCCAACGACGAGGTGGTGGACGGCGTGAGCGAGCGCGGCGGCTACCCTGTGGTGCAGAAGAAGATGAAGCAGTGGTGTCTCCGCGTGAGCGCATACGCGCAGAGGCTTCTCGACGGTCTCGACACCGTGGACTGGAGCGACTCCATCAAGGAGACGCAGAAGAACTGGATAGGACGTTCGGAGGGAACGGAAATGCAGTTCCGCGTGGCTGGTCAGGACTGGGATTTCACAATCTTCACCACGCGCGCCGACACGATTTTCGGCGTAACCTTCATGGTGCTCGCCCCCGAGAGCGAACTCGTGGAAAGGCTCACCACGCCGGAGCAGAAGGCCGCAGTGGACGAATACCTCGCCTATGTGAAGAAGCGCACCGAACTGGACCGCATGGCGAACCACAAGGTGACGGGCGT
>CAVHWJ010000197.1:1914-5372 GCA_963639565.1 uncultured Prevotella sp.
GCCGCAACGAAGAAATACGTGACGGAGAAGGGACTGGGACGCGTGAAGGTGAACTACCGTCTGCGCGACGCCATCTTCTCGCGCCAGAGATATTGGGGCGAGCCGTTCCCGGTGTATTACAAGGACGGCATGCCGTACATGGTGCCCGAGGAGTGTCTGCCCGTGGAACTGCCCGAGGTGGACAAATACAAGCCCACGGAGACCGGCGAGCCGCCGTTGGGACACGCGCAGATGTGGGCGTGGGACACCGTGGGAAATAAGGTGGTGGACAAGGCTCTTGTGGACAACAAGACAGTGTTCCCCCTGGAACTCAACACCATGCCGGGCTTCGCCGGGTCGTCGGCATACTACCTGCGCTACATGGACCCGCACGACAATGAGGCTCTCGTGGCGAAGGACATCGACGAATACTGGAAGAACGTGGACCTCTACGTGGGAGGAACGGAGCACGCCACGGGACACCTTATATATTCGCGCTTCTGGAACAAGTTCCTCTTCGATCTCGGCGTGTCGTGCCGCGAAGAGCCGTTCCAGAAACTCGTGAACCAGGGCATGATACAGGGACGCTCCAACTTCGTCTACCGCGTGAACAGCGACGACCATTCCAAGGCTCCTGTCTTCGTTAGCCTTGGGCTGAAGGACAAGTATGAGGTAACGCCGATACACGTGGATGTGAACATCGTACACGCCGACGTGCTCGACACTGAGGCTTTCCGCAAATGGAGACCCGAATACGAGAACGCTGAGTTCATCCTCGAAGACGGCAAGTACGTGTGCGGATGGGCTGTTGAGAAGATGTCGAAGAGCATGTTCAACGTGGTGAACCCCGACATGATAGTGGAAAAATACGGCGCCGACACGCTGCGCCTGTATGAGATGTTCCTGGGTCCCGTTGAGGCGAGCAAGCCCTGGGACACTAACGGCATCGACGGCTGCCACCGTTTCCTGAAGAAACTCTGGGCACTCTACTACAACCGCGACGGCGAGTTCCTGCCCTGCGACTGCGAGGCAACGCCCGAACAGCTCAAGAGCGTTCACAAGCTCATCAAGAAGGTGAGCCACGACATAGAGCATTTCTCATATAACACCAGCATTTCGGCGTTTATGATTTGCGTGGGCGAGTTGCAGCAGACTAAATGCCGCAACAGGGAACTCCTGCAAGACCTCGTGGTGCTCATCGCGCCCTTCGCCCCCCACATGGCGGAGGAACTGTGGCACGCCCTCGGCAACGCCTCCACCGTGTGCGCCGCCGAATGGCCCGTTTGCAACGAGGCTTACCTCGTGGAGAGCGAGATACAGCTCACGGTGTCGTTCAACGGCAAGGCGCGCTACCAGAAGAAATTCCCCGCCGACGCCGCCAACGACACCATCCAGCAGGAGGTGCTCGCCGACGAGAGGAGTCAGAAATACCTCGACGGCAAACAGGTTATAAAGGTTATCGTCGTTCCCAAGAAGATTGTGAACGTAGTGATAAAATAACAATGATTTTGTTTCTGTTGTAATACCAAAGCCATGACCGACATCCAGACCAACGACACGCTGCACGGCAGACAGGACAACAGGATTTTCTCGCGCTTCATCGCCAGTCCCAACGGACGGCAGATGATGCGCGAGGCCAAGGACTATGTGAACATCACCATAGGTCTGCTGCTCTACACTTTCGGCTTCACCGTGTTCCTCCTGCCATACAAGATTGTGACGGGAGGCATCGCCGGTATCGGAGCTATCGTCTTCTACGCCACACGGTTCCCGGTGCAGTGGACGTTCTTCATCATCAACGCCGTGCTCATCGTGGCGGCTCTCAAGGAACTGGGGCTGAAGTTCCTGGCGCGCACAATCTACGCCACCTTCGCCCTGACGATAGCCCTCGAACTGGCGCAGCGCGTGGTGCAGCTGCCCGACGGCTCGTTCTATAAACTCATGGGCGAGGGCAACGACTTCATGTCGCTCGTAATAGGCTGTATGATAACCGGCACCGCGCTGGCGATAGTCTTCCTGAGCAACGGCAGCACGGGCGGCACCGACATCATCGCCGCCGTGGTGAACAAGCATCACAACGTGTCGCTCGGCAAGGCCCTCATCATGGTGGACCTGTTCATCATCGGCAGTTCGCTGTGCATCGAGACCTTCGGCCCCTTCCCCATAAGGTGCCAGAAGGTGGTGTTCGGCCTCTGCACAATGTTCATCGAGTGCTCCATGCTCGACTTCGTGATGAGCTGGCAGCGGCAGTCGGTGCAGTTCATGATTTTCTCCAGCCACCACCAGGAGATAGCCAACGCCATTGCCAAGGAGACCGACCACACGATGACGATTCTCGACGGCCACGGGTGGTATTCGGGGCGGCCGATGAAGGTGATATGCCTCATGGCGAAGAAGCGCGAGAGCGTGGCGATATTCCGCATCATCAAGATGATAGACCCCAAGGCGTTCGTGAGCCAGAGCAGTGTGCAGGGCGTGTTCGGCGAGGGCTTCGACCCGATAAAGGTGCAACTCAAGAAGGAGGACAAAAAGGAAAAAGAATGAAGATAGTTTTTGCTACGAACAATAAGAACAAGCTCGCCGAGATACGTCAGATATTGGGCGGGGCGTTTGAGATTCTCTCCCTCGCCGACATCGGCTGCGACGCTGACATTCCCGAAACGGGGACTACGCTGGAGGAGAACGCGCGCATCAAGGCGCAGTATGTCCACGACCGCTACGGCATGGGCGTTTTCGCCGACGACACCGGTCTTGAGGTCGAGGCTCTCGGCGGCGCGCCGGGGGTGTATTCCGCGCGCTACGCCGGCGGCGAAGGTCACGACAGCGAGGCGAACATGAAGAAGCTGCTGCATGAACTTCAGGGCAAGGACAACCGCCGGGCGCGCTTCCGCACCGTGGTGGCGTATATCCCCGAGGGGCATGACGGGGCTTCGCTCTTCGAGGGCGTTTGCCCCGGCGAGATAACCGCGGAGAAACGCGGCGCGGAGGGCTTCGGTTACGACCCCATATTTCGTCCCGACGGTTATGAAATGACCTTCGCCGAACTGGGCAACGGGACGAAAAACAAAATATCCCACAGGGCAAAGGCGGTGGAGAAATTCGCCGCTTTCCTGAAATCTAAAGTGTGAAGCCATGACGAAATTCACCGCAATATTCACCGCCCTCCTCATGGCAGCCACGGCGGCAGGGGCAGCCTCGTTCGACAAGTGGCAAGCCTACATGGCCTACGGCGACATCACCGACATTGAACCCGCCGGGAAGACGGTCTATGTGCTCAGTTCCAACTCGATTTTCTCTTATAACGTCGCCGACGGCAGTGTGCTTACATACAACAAGGCGTACCAACTCAGCGACTGCACCATATCGCGCATAGCGTGGAACAGCGCGGTGAAGAAACTCGCCATTGTCTACGCCAACGACAACGTGGACTTGCTCGACGCCGACGGCAACGTGGAGAACGTGTCGGGCTACAAGGAGAA
>CAVHWJ010000198.1:0-5369 GCA_963639565.1 uncultured Prevotella sp.
GGCATCATCTACTGTCTGTCGAGGAAGAAGGTGGAGGAACTCGCCGCCGTGCTGCAGGCCAACAACATCAAGGCCGCGGCATACCACGCCGGGTTCGACTCCGCCACGAGGTCGAAGACGCAGGACGATTTCCTAATGGAGAAAATCGACGTCATCGTCGCCACCATCGCCTTCGGCATGGGCATCGACAAGCCCGACGTGAGGTTCGTCATCCACTACGACATCCCCAAGAGCCTGGAGGGCTACTACCAGGAGACGGGGCGCGCAGGAAGGGACGGCGGCGAGGGCAAGTGCATCGCCTACTACTGCAAGAAGGACTTGCGCAAGCTGGAGAAATTCATGGAGGGCAAGCCCGTGGCGGAACAGGACATCGGCCGCCAGCTGTTGCAGGAGACCGCCGCCTACGCCGAGTCTTCGGTGTGCCGCCGCAAGATGCTGCTGCATTATTTCGGCGAGGAATACGGGCGCGACAACTGCGGCAACTGCGACAACTGTCTGCACCCCCACGAGAAGATTGAGGCCACCAAGGAACTTACCGTCGTCCTTAGGGCGGTGAAAGCCCTGAAGGAGAATTTCCGTCAGGAATACGTGGTGGACTTCGTGAAGGGGCGCGACACCGACGACATACGCGACCACAAGCACGACGTGCTCGAGGAGTTCGGCGAGGGCGAGAAATGCGACCCCAAACTGTGGAACCCCGTGATACGACAGGCAATCATCGCGGGGTATTTAAAGAAGGACGTGGAGAACTACGGACTGCTGAAGCTCACCGCCAGCGGCAGGAGATACATCGACGCTCCGACGGCGTTCATGGTGGTAAAGGACACCGAGTTCAACGAGGAGGAAGAGGACGACTTTTCCGACAAGCCGGCGGCGGTGCTCGACCCGGCTCTTTATAATATGCTTGTGGATTTGAGGAAGGCTACGAGCCAGAAGCTGAACCTGCCGCCCTACGTCATATTCCAGGACATATCGCTGGAGCAGATGGCCACCGTTTATCCCATCACCATGGACGAGCTTACGAACATCCAGGGCGTGGGCGTGGGCAAGGCACGGCGCTACGGCAAGGAGTTCCTCGCGCTCATCAAGAAGCACTGCGAGGAGAACGAGATTGAAAGGCCCGAAGACCTGAGGTTCAGGACAGTTCCCAAGAAGTCCATGCTCAAGGTGAAGATAATACAGAACATCGACCGGCAGGTGCCGCTCGACGACATCGCCGATGCGCAGAACATCGATTTCGACGACCTGCTCACCGAGATTGAGGCCATCGTTTACAGCGGAACGAAACTCAACATCGACTATTTCCTCGACGAGGTGATGGACGAGGAACACGTGGACGACATCTACGAGTATTTCCGCGAGAGCGAGACCGACGACCTCGACACGGCAATGGACGAGCTTGACGGCGACTACACCGAAGACATGGTGCGGCTGGTGCGCATCAAGTTCCTGTCGGAAATGGCTAACTGACATTACACCGCTACTTACTACTAACATCTACATAAACAATGAAAACATCTAAAGCAAGAAGAATGCTCGCCGCTGCCATCGTGCTCGGCGGGTGTGTGCTGCACGCCAACGCGCAGCAGATTGACGGACGCGATTTCTCAATCGACGGCTTCGCCGCCTGTACAGGGCAGCCGGGAACCTCCTATTACCGTGCCGACGGAACTACCGGAGGAGCCGGCGGCAAGGTGGTCTACGCCAAGACTTTCTCGCAGCTTCAGGCGTATCTGCAAGCCAAGGCTCCCTACACCGTGATTGTGGACCACGACATATCCACCGGCATAAAATGCTACGTGGACGGCATCAACACGGGCAAGCTCTGCGACAAGCAGGACGGCAGCGAGGGCGTGGAGACCACCTACGGGGAACGCATACTCATCGCGCCCAACAAGACGCTGGTGGGCGTGGCAGACAAGGAGACGGGCAAGGCCCCGCTCTTCTCCCACATCACTTTCGTCATGCAAGCCGTGGACAACATCATAATACGCAACTGCCGCTTCACGATGAAGGGCGTGCCGGTGCTGAAGAGCGGCGAGAACAAAATCGTGGCGTGGCGCGACGGCAAACAGGTGGAGGTGGGCGACCCCGACTGCATCGGCATACAGGCCGACAAGGTGAGCGCGAAGAGCGACTGGGGCGGACACATCTGGGTGGACCACTGCGAGTTCTTCAACGGCGACCAGGCCGACAAGGACCGCTACGACGGTCTGCTCGACTGCAAGAACAACGTGCAGTGGATGACGTTCAGCTACAACCATTTCCACGACCACGACAAGGCGTGCCTCTTCGGCAAGGGCAATTCCGACATCTACGACGGTTGCCGCACCATTTCCTACCACCACAATTTCCTTGAGAACATACAGGGCTCGCGTCTTCCCTTACAGCGCGGCGGCAACCTCCACTACATGAACAACTACCAGAAAGGCTGCGAGGACGGCTGGGACATCCGCGAGAAATCCGTGGGCTATGCCGACGCGTGCTATTTCGAGAACACCAAGTCGCCTGTAAGGTCAGACCGCGGCGGTTCGCTGAACATCAACAAGGCCGATGGCTACGACCTCATCTTCAAGGGGTGCGACAACCTTGTGGAGGGCTACGCCAACATCGACGGGGCGAAGGTGAGCAAGAGCTACGGCGTGACCGCCTCCACGTGGGAACCCTCGCAGACGGATGCCGCATACAGGGTGAACAACCACGACAAGACGGAGGATGTGCCGTCGGTATTGGAAAAGTACGCCGGTGCCGGCAAGATAGAAATCTACACGGCCTACACCGATGCCATTCCGTCGGAAGACATCAATGAATACGCCAACGCCGTGAGCAACTATTCCACCGCCCCCACATACGACGAGAACGGCAACAAGGTGACAACCGTTCCTACCGCCATCCATTCCGCTGCCGCCGGCAATGCCACCGCCAACTGCTATTACACCATTGACGGCAAGCGTATGAAAACCCGATGCTGTGGCATTAGCATCATGAAATCAAGCGACGCCAACGGCAGGGTTTCCGCAAGGAAAGTAATGGTCGCCAAGTAAGCCTGTACAGCAAACAGCAAAACAATATACATATCGACATGAACTTACCGGAAAGACATTTCCTTTCAACCAAGATAGCCGTGGTGTCAGTCTGCGCCGCGGTTATCATTGCGGCCCTGACAAGCATTTTCGTCGTGACACGCACGCCGGACCACCCTGCGGCACTGGTTTCTCTGGACACGCTGTGCAACAGCGACCCGAAACTGGCGTCGGAAAAAGTGGCGCGCTACGTGCGTGAACACTCCCCCATGGACAGCGAAGACAAATGGTATTGCCGCTTCCTGTCGTTCAAGGCCGGCGTGAAGCAGATGTCGGGGATAGAAGACGACAAGGAGGCGAGGGCGCTATTGAAACATTACGAGTTTATTGAAGACGAGAGCGTCCTGCAACAGCTGTACTATTATGTTGGTTCGGCATACCACTTTCTCGGCGATTATCCGCAGGCAATGGAATACTTGCACAAAGGGCTGCTCATCATCCCGGAAACTCGGGAAACGGAGGAGCTTAGGGGCTTGTATTACTACATGACCGGTGAAATTCTCACGTATCAGCACCTTGACAAAGAGGCTCTCGACATGGAGATGAAATCCTATGGGATTTTCAAGAAGCACAGGAATTTTCAGAGGATGGTTTATTGCTGCATCTCCATCTCATGGTCGATGAAATGCCTGGACAAGCCCGACAAGTCCGTAACATGGCTGAACACGGCAAAGACATTGGCAGCGCGGCATGGCATGCCTGAGATTTTGCCCGAAATCGAGTGCCAGTTGGCCGACAGGTTCTACGAACAGGGAAAATTCCGTCAGGCGGAAAAACACATAAACTCCGTGCTGTCTGTCGAGGGCAGTTCGGAAAACAGTGCGGTTCTCACTGTCGCGGCGAATGTCAGTGTAGCCCTGAAAGAATATGACAAGGCTAAGGAGTATTACAACAGGATAATCGAATGTGGCACCGTGTACAGCAAACAGCTTGCGTACAAGTTCTTGGCTGACCATTACCGCAAGTCCGGCGACAAAGACAAAGCCTATGGGTATTGCATGGAGTATTGCGCCGCCACAGACACCATTGTGCAGCTTACGGCTTCGGAATATTCCGCAAAGTCAAACGCAATGTTCAACTACAAATACATTGAGAAGGAGAAAGACGACCTGCAGCTGAAGTTGAAGACAAAAAATCTCGTCATCGCTATTTCCCTTGCCGCCGTCGCCCTTTCTGTCGTGTTCGTTTGCGTGTACCTCTACCGGGCAAGACGCCGGCAGCGCAAAATGAACCGCTTGCTTGCGTTTGCCCGCGGCAGGAACGAGGACATGCTGGCAAAGCACAAGTCGGAACTGGCTGAATTGAAAGAGAATCTGCATACTGTCACGGAGGGTAATTCCGCGCTGCAGGACAAGTACCGGCAGAAAGAAGCCGAACTCGAAAAACTGCTCCAAAAGCATGAGCTGCAGGACAAGGTATCGGAATCCGCCGAAAGGATATTCAAGGAAACGGAAATATACAGGCAGCTTGAACGGATCTGCCGCAACGGCGAGAAGGTCACGGAAAATACCGTGGACTGGAAACTGCTTGAAGAGACGCTGTATGGAGTCTTCCCCACATTCAGGAGCGGCATGATGAATTTCAAGCGCATGAAAGAACAGCCTTACCACGTGTGTTTGCTCACCAAGGCCGGGTTCAGTGTGAAAGAAATAGCGTATCTGACGGTGAAAACGGTCGAGGGAATCAGTTCGACGAGACGTCGGCTTTATGAATTGAATTTTGGCAGGAAAGGCAAGCCCAGCGAATGGGACGAAGTGATAAGGTCGCTGTAACCACCCCTGCCGTTTAGCCTTTTGGCGTTCTGAAAACGCTCGGTTTTACATTGTATGTCGCTGAATTTCAGTCACAACAAAACTGAACGTTTTTTGAACGCCACTTTTTTTCGCTTTTATTTCCGGTAGATATAACTTTGCGGCACAAATATCTACTGAAAATGAAAAAGACCTTTATTGTCCTGTCAATGCTCTTCAGTGTCGCGGCTGTCGCAAAAGAAGAAATAGTGTTGCGTTCGCTGGGAGCCCATTCCTTTTCTCATCCGCAAGGCGTGCCTTCTGTTGAAGCCGACGGTGATGACATTTGCATCAAATGCGATACTGCCTTATCCGATGTGAATGTCGTCATCCGCGACCAGTACGGCAACGTGATGCACCAGTCAATTCAGACTGTCGGACCGCATGGCACAACCATATATGTCCCGGACCATGACGGAGACAGGGACAAAACCACCATCGACCTGTATTTTGACCGCAATCATCTGGTCGGCTATTTCAGAGAATAAATAAAAAA
>CAVHWJ010000199.1:0-5367 GCA_963639565.1 uncultured Prevotella sp.
AAACCCTTTATCTTCACTATCTTGTCGGGGATGAGAGCCTCATTGACAAGACTGAAAAACGCATCGACATACTTCTCCGCCTCCTCGGGGGAAAGGTTCTTCTTCGTCGCCAATACGGCGGCTATGTTCTTGATACCAACCTTGCCCATTTACTCACCTCCGCCTTTAAGTTTCTCCTTGACGGACGCGGCCGGTTTGAAAGCGAGCACGAGTTTCGGCGGCACGAGCATCTTCTTCTTTGTAGTGGGCGACACCATCACCCTCTCCATACGCTTCTTCACTTCGAAAGTGCCGAAATTGTTTACCACAACGGCATCGCCCTCCTGGAAAGCCTCGTTCATGCTGTCCACGAGGGAATAAGTCAGCATCTGGGTTTCGTCTGCCGTCTTCCCGATGCGCCTGGCCAATTCCGCTATGAAATTCTTATTGTTCATCCTTGTCACCCACTACCGTAGCATACACGTCAAACTCTTCCGCTCCGGTAACTTTCACATTATAAAATTCTCCTACATTCAGCGTCGCGCCCTCTCCGGCAGGAATTAGCACCTCAGGGTCTACCTCGGGAGACGAAAACTCGCTTCTCGCGATGTAGTAGTCGCCCTCCTGTCTGTCGATTATCACCCGACAGGTCGTGCCCACTTTATCGTCTTCGAGTTCCGCGCTTATGCGCTCCTGCGCCCTCATCAGTTTGTTGAGGCGCGCCAGTTTTGTTTCTTCCGGCACGTCGTCCGTGTAGTTGTCCGCACTGTACGTACCCTCTTCCTCGGAATAGGCAAACGCGCCCATCCTGTCGAAGCGCGCCCACTTGACGAACTCCACCAGTTCCCTGAAATCCTGTTCGGTCTCGCCGGGGAAGCCCACCATGAGGGTGGTGCGGATGCAAATCCCGGGGACTTCCTTTCTCAGTCGTTCTATGAGTTCGTATGTCGCCTGTTTAGTGATATGCCTCTTCATGCGCGTCAGCATATTGTCGGAGATATGCTGCAAGGCGATGTCGAGATATTTGCACACGTTCTTGTGCTTGCGCATCACGGGGAGCAGCTCGTAGGGGAAATTGGTGGGATAGGCATAGTGCAGCCTTATCCATTCCACCCCCTCAATCTGCGCCATCGCGTCCACCAACTGCGCTATCCTCCTTTCGCCGTAGAGGTCCACGCCGTAGTAGGTGAGTTCCTGGGCTATTATCTGAAACTCCTTCACGCCGGATGCCACGAGCTGACGCACCTCGTCGAGGATGTCCTCCATGCTGCGGCTCTTGTGCTTTCCCGTTATCACCGGTATGGCGCAATAGGCGCAATGCCTGTCGCAACCCTCGCTGATTTTCAAGTAGGCGTAATGCGAGGGCGTGGTGAGGTGGCGCGCGTTTGCCGGCAGCAGTTCTTTCATGTCAGCCGCACCTCTCGCCCTGCCCAAATCCTCAAGGAGCTTGTTATAGTCGAATTTGCCGTAATACTTGTCTACTTGCGGTATCTCCTGCTCCAGTTCCTTGCGGTATCTCTCGGAGAGGCATCCCATCACGAAGAGCTTTTTCAGCTCGCCCTCCTCTTTCGCCTGAGCGAAACGGAGAATCATGTTGATGCTCTCTTCCTTTGCGTCGCCGATAAAGCCACAGGTGTTTATCACGGCGATTTCTCCCTCCGGAGTATCGCTGTCGTGCGTGCAGTCATAGCCGTACGCCTCGAATTTCCTCATCAGGTTCTCCGTGTCCACAAGGTTCTTGGAACACCCCATGGTCACAAAATCTATCCGGTTACGTTTCACTTTTCAGTATTAAATAATGAATCCACAAACTGCCGCTTGTCGAACAGCTGCAAGTCATCAACTCCCTCGCCCAGTCCGATATACTTCACCGGGACGTTCAGCTGGTCGGAAATGCCTATCACCACGCCTCCCTTCGCCGTGCCGTCGAGCTTCGTTATCGCCATGCTCGTTATCTGCGTCACGGCGGCGAACTGCTTTGCCTGTTCAAAGGCGTTCTGCCCGGTACTGCCGTCGAGCACGAGCATCACCTCGTCGGGGGCTGTGGGCGCGAGCTTTTTCAGCACGTCCTTTATCTTTTTCAGCTCGTTCATCAGCCCCACCTTGTTGTGAAGCCTGCCGGCAGTGTCGATAAGCACCACGTCGGCGTCGTTGGCGATGGCGGAACTCAGCGTGTCGTATGCCACGCTTGCCGGGTCTGCGCCCATCTGCTGCTTGATGACAGGCACCCCTACCCTCTCGCCCCAGATGCAGAGCTGCTCCACGGCGGCTGCGCGGAACGTGTCGGCTGCTCCGAGATACACCTTCTTCCCGGCGTTCTTGAACTGCTTGGCAAGTTTTCCTATCGTCGTGGTCTTACCCACGCCGTTCACGCCCACCACAAGTATCACGTACGGCTTGTGGTCTTCCGGCAAATTCCAGTCGGCATAGCTGTTGGTGTCGTCGAGGAGCTTCGCTATCTCGTCGCGGAGTATGTTGTTGAGTTCCGAGGTGGACACATACTTGTCGCGCGCCACCCTCTCCTCTATGCTCTTGATAATCTTTATCGTGGTGTCCACGCCCACGTCGGAGGTTATCAACACCTCCTCCAAGTCGTCCAAAACCTCGTCGTCCACCTTGGACTTGCCCACCACCACGTGGGCGAGCTTCGTAAACACGCTTTGCTTGGTCTTCTCAAGACCCTTGTCCAAAGTTTCCTTGTTCTTCTTACCGAATAATCCGAAAAATGCCATAGACTTATTTTTATTTCGGGTACAAATTTATGAAAAAAAACTCACCGAAACAAATAAACAAACCCGTGCGCATGAAAAAAGGGCTGCACAGCCTAAGCGTGCAACCCTTTTATGTAATAACCATTATGAGAATCCGTGATTTATTTGAAGAAATCCTTCACATCCTCGTTGGGAACCATGCGCTCGTCGAAAACGTATGCGCCGGTCTTGGGGCTTTTCACCATTTTGATAACCTTCGTATAAGCGCGCCCGTCATTTGAACCTTCATGAAGGGTGGCGACTGCTTTCTTTGCCATTTCCTATACAGTATTTAATTAGATTACTTTATTTCCTTGTGAAGTGTCATCTTCTTGAGGATGGGGTTGTATTTCATCAGCTCCATTCTCTCGGGAGTGTTCTTGCGGTTCTTTGTCGTAACGTAACGACTTGTTCCGGGAAGACCGCTCTCCTTCATTTCCGTACACTCCAAAATCACCTGCACGCGGTTGCCTTTAGCCTTCTTTGCCATTGTCTTATTCTCCTATAACTTTTATATCTTTCCAATCGCAATAGCCGTTGGAAACTGCGCTCTTCAGAGCTGCATCCAAACCTACCTTATTGATCAGACGCAGACCGGCAGCGCTAATCTTCAAGCTGATCCAGCACTGCTCCTCTACGTAATAGAACTTTTTACTAAACAAATTAACGTCAAAGCGTCTCTTGGTACGATGCTTTGAGTGGGAAACGTTGTTGCCTACCTGAGCTGTTTTCCCTGTAATCTGACAAATTTTCGACATTGCTATCTACGTTTTTTGTTGTTTCCTTTTGATACTTATTCCAAACAGGTTGCAAAATTACAAACTTTTTCCGATTTCACAAAACATTGCTATCCACAAAGCCCACTATTAAGTTTTTTTTGCTTTTGCAGGACATAACGGAAAAGGAGCGGACTTCTAAGCCCGCTCCCTGTTTCTCTTTCAAAAAAGAAAAGAATTACTCAGCTGCTGCCTCTTCTGCGGGAGCTTCCTCAGCCGCAGCCTCAGCTGCCTTTGCAGCCTCTGCCTCAGCCTTCTTCTCAGCCACCTTCTTGGCGATAGCCTCGTTCACCTTCTTCTCCTCGGCCAGGTTCTTGGCGTAAGCCTCCTGCTTTGCCTTTGCCTCAGCCTCGCGGAGGTTGTCGAGACCCTTCTGCTTGTCAGCCTTCCAAGCCTCGAACTTGGTCTGAGCCGCAGCTTCGTCGAATGCGCCCTTCTTAACGCCGCCCTGCAGGTGCTTCATCATGTAAACGCCTTCGCGCTTCAGGATGTTGCGCACGGTGTCGGTAGGCTGTGCGCCCACGTTCACCCAGTAAAGGGCACGCTCAAAATTCAAATCTACTGTGGCAGGATTAGTGTTTGGGTTATAAGTACCAATCTTTTCAGTAAACTTTCCATCACGTGGAGCTCTAACGTCAGCGATAACGATGCTGTAGAAGGCATAGCCCTTACGGCCGCCGCGCTGTAATCTGATTTTTGTTGCCATTTAAATTAATTGTTATTTTAGGTTTGAATTTAATGCCATCAACTCGTAATGGCGTGCAAATTTATCCTTTTTGTTCCGAATACCGCTACTGGCGTTGTCTTTTTTAAGAATATTTAATTATTTCTTCTTCAGCCTGACACCGCACTGCATGCCGTCCATTCCGGAGAGCAGCGAACCGGCCGTCTTCAGCATCGTGTTGCCCGAAGCGTTGCCGATAACGCCGGCGAACTTCATCAGCTTCGAGGTGTTCATCACGATGAGCAGCGAGTTGCCGTCGAGCTGGGTCGTTCCCAACACCTGTGACACCGTGCCGGAATATTTCAGGTTCACCTTCGTGCCGTCGATGGTGTACGTGCCGCTCACGGAACGCTTGCCTATCGTCTGCGTGAACTTGCCGTCGGTGGTGAAGGTCATCGTCATGTTGCCCTTCTTTATCCCGTATTTGTTGAGTATCGTCTGAAGCTTCTTCTCTATCTGCGAAGAAACGACAGTGCCTCCGGCTTGCTTCAGGAGGTTTGAGCTTTCGAACACCACTGCCGGCTCTTCATACACCCACGTTCCCGCGAGCTGCTCCGCCGTGGCGGTCTTGCTGCTTGAGAATATCGACGTCAGTCCCGAGAGAACGGAACTGCCGGTGCTGCTTGAACTGCCGGTGGCTGCGCTCGCCACGCCCTGAAGAATAGAACCCAAAGACTGTGCGGAAGCCTCCACACTGCCCGAAACCATCATCAGCCCCAACGCCAATGCCTTGATAAAATTCCTTTTCATCCTTATGTAACTTTAATACCTTATATAATATATAGCAAACTCTCCGCCGCATAAATCCCGCGGCATCGGGTTTTCTACGTTCCTAAAACCTTGCAAAGTTATCGAAAATTCCCGAAACGCCGCCCCTCATTTTCAAACTTTAGCTATTTAAACATTTTTTATCTGCGAAAAGGGGGATTGCACGTGTTGAGTGAGGGTGTGCCAAATGAAGGAGCCGCGGTTTGAAGTAAACATTCCACTAATTTGCCGGTCGCCAACTGACCATTCTCAGGGAGCATCCTGCACGGAGTACTGCTCTATTTGCAGCGGAGTACTCCAGTACTCCATGCGGATTACTCCAGTACTTGGCAAATCAACCGGCAGTACTCGAGTACTTGAATTTGGCTTT
>CAVHWJ010000200.1:0-5358 GCA_963639565.1 uncultured Prevotella sp.
ATGATGCGGTGGAGCGGCACGCCTTTCATTTGCAGACTGTCAAAGAAATTCTTTCCCATGTCGTTCAAGAGCACGGCGGCTCTCGGCACGAGATACGGTATGCTGCTTTTCAGCTTGTCCACGGTGTAATACGGACTTGCCCCGATATACACCAGTTCCTTCTTGCGCCGCTCCGCGTCGTCGCGGTTCAGCACCGGCTTCACGCCGTAGCGCATGGCCGCCTCCATCTGCACGCTGTTGCTGTCGGGGAAAGCGTCGCCGAAATTCGGCACGCTCAATATCCGGTTCTTCACCGGTTTGCCGTCAGCACCGAAAAAGCGTGATTTCACCGTTCCGTCCTTTGAGGGTATCGCCGACAAGGTGTCTGCCGCCGGTGCCGTCCCCACGCTGTCGGTATTCGCCTCCTGTCCCTTAACACCCGACGCAATCCCGGGATTGGCGCAACGCACCACGGCAAGCACCGCCACAATGGCGGCAAACGCCGCGAGGTATCTGTTTTTTGTGATTTTCATTCCGCAAACTCGTTATTATATTATGCAAAGGTAACTCAAAAAACAGGAAAAACCGCCACCCCTTTGAGATTTTTCACTAACTTTGCAACTTAATACAAACGATTTCCAAATGACGCTTTACAAGAAGATAATCACCCTGTCGGTGCTTTTCGCCACGATGACGGCACACGCCGACGACGATATTCCCACCATAAACCCCACCGCCACATACACGAGCGTGGACGGGGAGGAGACGGAGAGCAACGAGATGTCGGGACAGGCACCGCTCGTGGGACGCTTCAAGGCCAACCCGAGCAACGTGGGCGACTACTCCGCCACATACGAATGGCGGTTCACCGTGGAGGGGGAGACGACGCCGTATCTCACACGATATGACGAGGACACCGAATACACCTTCAACAAGGCCGGCAGCCACAGCATCGTGGTCTATGCCACGTTCACCAAGGGCAACGACGTGATACAGTACGGACAGGAATACTGGAGCGAGGTGTCGCCGCTGCGCGTCACCATCAGCGAGAGCAAACTGGAAATGCCCAACGCCTTCTCGCCCAACGGCGACGGCATCAACGACATATACAAGGCGAAGGACGGCTACCAGTCGATAGTGGATTTCCACGCATACATCTTCAACCGCTGGGGACAGAAACTCTTTGAATGGACGAACCCCGCCGACGGCTGGGACGGCAAATACAAGGGCAAGGACGTGGCGCAGGGAGTGTATTTCGTGCTCGTAAAGGCAAAGGGCGCCGACGGCAAGACTTACGAGATTAAGCGCGACGTGAACCTGCTCAGGGGCTACACCGAATCAACCAACAACGGAGGGGAACAATGAAAAGGGAAGACGAAAAGATAAACGTGTGGGGAGCGAGGGTCCACAACCTGAAGAACATCGACGTTGAGATACCGAGGAACAAACTCACCGTGATTACCGGACTGAGCGGTTCGGGCAAGTCGTCGCTCGCCTTCGACACAATCTTCGCCGAAGGCCAGCGGCGCTACATCGAGACGTTCTCCGCCTACGCCCGCAATTTCCTCGGCGGCATGGAACGCCCCGACGTGGACAAGATCACGGGTCTCAGTCCAGTGATCAGCATCGAGCAGAAGACCACTAACAAGAACCCGCGCTCCACGGTAGGCACCACGACGGAGATTTACGATTTCCTGCGTCTTCTCTACGCCCGCGCCGGAACGGCATACAGTTACGCCACTGGCGAGAAGATGGTGAAATACACCGAGGAGGAGGTGATACGGATGATCCTCACCGCATACTCAGGCAAAAGGATTCTCATCCTTGCGCCGCTGGTGAGGAACAGGAAGGGCCACTACCGCGAACTCTTCGAGAGCCTCCAGAAGAAAGGCTACCTCAACGTGCGCATCGACAGCGAGATAAGGGAGATAACAAGCGGAATGAAGCTCGACCGCTACAAGAACCACAACATCGAGGTGGTGGTGGACAAGTTAGGCGTGCGCGACAAGGACAGCGAACGGCTGCGCAAGACCGTGGAAACGGCTATGAGGCAGGGCAACGGACTGATAATGATTCTCGACAAGGACTCCGGCGAGACGAAATATTACAGCAAGCGGCTCATGTGTCCCACCACTGGCATAGCCTACGGCGACCCCGCGCCAAACAAGTTCTCGTTCAACTCCCCCGAAGGGGCTTGCCCGAGATGCAAGGGTCTTGGCAGGGTGGATGAGGTGGACATCGAGAAGATTATCCCCGACAACGCCCTTTCGATACACGAGGGCGGCATCCTGCCATTAGGCAAATACAAGAACCAACTTATTTTCTGGCAAATCGGAGCGATACTCGAAGAGGACGGTTGCACTCTGAAAACACCCATCAAGGACATCCCCGAAACCACCCTCAACAACATTCTCTATGGCACGATAGGGAAGGTGAAGATAAGAAAGGAGACCGCGCGCACGTCGAGCGACATTTCGGTGGAATACGACGGTCTCGTGAAATACATCCGTTCCGCCATCGACGACGAGGACAACAAGGAGGCGCAGAAATGGGCAGCGATGTTTATGAGCGCGAAGGAGTGTCCCGAATGTCACGGCGGAAGGCTCAACAAAGAGTCGCTCTCTTACAGGATATGGGACAAGAACATATCCGAGGCGGCGCGGCTCGACATCGGCGAACTCTACCAGTGGCTCGACGAGACGGAAAAGAACCTTGACAGCAAGGAGAAGCGCATAGCCGAGGAAATACTGAAGGAGATTCGCTCGAGGGTGAAATTCATCCTCGACGTGGGGCTCGACTACCTGTCGCTCGACCGCCAGTCGGCATCCCTCTCAGGCGGCGAAAGCCAGCGCATAAGGCTCGCCACGCAGATAGGGTCGCAGCTGGTGAACGTGCTGTATATCCTCGACGAACCGAGCATCGGCCTGCACCAGCGCGACAACGAGCGGCTCATCAACTCGCTGCACCAGTTGCGCGACATGGGCAACACGGTGATTGTGGTGGAACACGACCGCGACATGATGGCTCAGGCCGACTACATAGTGGACATCGGTCCCGGCGCGGGGCGCAAGGGCGGCAACGTGGTGTTCCAGGGTACTCCCGAAGAGATGGCCTCCAAAAGCACCATGACGAGCGACTACCTCAACGGCACTAAAAAGATTGAGGTGCCGCGTGAACGTCGCAAAGGCAACGGAAAGAGCCTGTGGATTCGGGGGGCGTGCGGCAACAACCTGAAGAACATCGACGTGGAGTTCCCCCTCGGCACGCTCACCGTGGTGACGGGTGTCAGCGGCAGCGGCAAGTCCACCCTCGTGGGCGAGACGCTGCAACCCATTCTGAGCCGCCATTTCTTCAGGTCGCTGCGTGAGCCTATGCCATACGCCAGTGTGGAGGGAATGGAATACCTCGACAAGGTGGTGAACGTGGACCAGTCGCCGATTGGCAGGACGCCGCGCTCCAACCCTGCCACATACACCGGGGTGTTCAGCGACATCCGCTCGCTCTACGTGAACCTGCCCGAGGCGAAGATGCGCGGCTACAAGCCGGGGCGTTTCTCGTTCAACGTGAAGGGCGGACGCTGCGAGGCGTGCGGCGGCAACGGCTACAAGAACATCGAGATGAACTTCCTGCCCGACGTTATGGTGCCCTGCGAGGTGTGCCACGGCAAACGCTACAACCGCGAGACGCTCGAGGTGAGATACAAGGGGAAGAGCATCGCCGACGTTCTCGACATGACGGTGAACCAGGCCGTGGAGTTCTTCGAGAACGTGCCTGACATACTGCGCAAAATCAAGACGATACAGGAGGTGGGACTGGGCTACATCAAGATCGGGCAGCCCTCCACCACCCTCTCCGGCGGCGAATGTCAGCGCATGAAGCTCGCCACCGAACTGAGCAAGCGCGACACGGGAAAGACGATGTATATCCTCGACGAGCCTACAACGGGACTGCATTTCGAGGATATACGCATATTGATGGACGTGCTCCAGAAACTTGTGGACCGCGGCAACACCGTGCTCATCATCGAGCACAACCTCGACGTGATAAAACTCGCCGACCATATCATCGACATGGGTCCCGAGGGCGGCCGCGGCGGCGGACAGGTCACTGCCGCCGGAACGCCGGAGGAGGTGGCGGCGAGCGGAAAGGGCTTCACCAGCCGCTTCATCAAGGAGGAGCTTGAGAGATAATTCGGTGTGACGGGGAATCAGAACCTCGTCATCATCTCAAGCACTATCTTGTCCCTCTCCGAGGTCTTCGCCACGCTGCCGTGGGCGTAGAAATAATCCTCGAAATTGAGACGAATGTCCGACACGAAGGGTTTTGCCAGACTGAACGTCACGCCGTAGGTAATGCGCGAACGCTTGCCGTCGGTGAGTTTCATCTTGCCGTCGTCGCCGAGCGTGCCGTCGCTGTGGTCGCTCATAAAGTCGTAGCGCACGAGGGGCGATATTTTCTTTATCAGTGCTTTTTTGTTTTTCAGGGTGAAATCGTAGTTCACGAAACCGTCGAACGAGTGTACGTCGCTGAACATACCATGTGAATAATGCTTGTAGAGGTATTCAGCCTCAACGTGCCATCCGTTTTTGTGCCAGTACGCTCCGCCGTCGTACATCATTATAACGTTCTGGTTGGGACTTATCTTCTGCACGCTCAACGTCACGTTAAATCCCTGCGGAAGGAACACCTGCGCCTTGGCTGAGAAATTCAGTTCCTTCGTCCAGTAGTCCTTCTGGTTTGTCAGTCCCGAGCCGTTGAACAATCCCGCCTCCACAATTACCGGCACCGCTCCGCCGAAACTGTAGCCCACCATCGCGCCCACGTCGCGCACGTTGCCCACCTGTTTGGCGATGAAGGAGCGGTTGGCGAAATACTGCTGGTGGGGAGAGCGGTGGGCGTCGATAGTGAACGGCACTCGCATCTGTCCGAGCGTCACGCTGAGTCCCGACAGCGGCTTCACACGCGTGTATGCGTCGAGCATCTTTATCTGTCCCTCGTCGCAGAGGTCTATCTCCGCCTTGTAGTCCACTGCCTTCGCCACCTTTCCCGAAACGCTCAGGCGTGCGTTCCTCACCTCGAAACGTCCCGCGCCATCTTCGGTCTGGTACTCGTATTTTTCCCTCACCGTCCCATGGATTTCCGGGGTGTAGTTCACTTTTTCCCCGTTGTCGTCACCGTCCTGCGCCATTGCCGGCAGTGCGGCGGCACACAATGCGGCAGCCACGATACTGCCCTTTGTCTTGATTGTCATAATACGTTGCTTTTTCTGCGGCGGATAATTTCACGCCATGATTACGGCGGCAAAATTACCCACGCCACATTAAAAACGTATTACAACAAAGTTACATTCCCGAAAAAACGGATTATCAGTAACTGTTC
>CAVHWJ010000201.1:0-2361 GCA_963639565.1 uncultured Prevotella sp.
GCCTTTATCAGGCTCTTCGAGTCGCTGTCGTCGTATATCGTGAAATTGGAGTTGTAGCCTATGCGCTGCGCCTCCACCCTGAGTATTCTCGAAAAGATGCTGTGGAACGTACCCATCTGTATGCTGCGCGCCATGTCGCCGCCCACTATGGCGTTTATCCTGTCCTTCATCTCGTTGGCCGCCTTGTTGGTGAACGTCAGGGCGAGGATGTTCCAGGGCTTCACGCCGCGCATCAGCAGATACGCCACTTTGTATGTCAGCACCCTTGTCTTGCCCGAACCCGCCCCGGCAATCACCATCGAGGGTCCGTCGCAATATTCCACGGCCGCCCTCTGGCTGTCGTTGAGCGCGCCGAGGATGCCGTCTAAGCTGTTGTTGTCCATTTAGGTGTGTGTGTTCTTTTATTTCCTGTAGTTTCTGTACACTCCGCCAGCCGATGTCTCCGGCCGGAAATCCTCCCCCTCGCGCGGGAACGACGGCATGAACTTCATCTGCCGCTCTATCTGCGTGCGCCGTTTCAACATATACGCGCTGGGGTCTTTGGAGCTGAACTTGATCGGGTTAGGCAGCGTGGCTGCGATGAGGGCGCACTGGCTTCGGGTCAAGTCCGCCGCCGTGGTGGCGAAATTGTCTGCCGCCACCGCCGACACGCCGTAGATGCCGTCGCCCATCTCTATGGAATTGAGATACACCTCCATGATGCGCTGCTTGCTCCACATCAGTTCGATGAGCACCGTGAAATACGCCTCGAAGCCTTTTCTCACCCACGACCGCCCGGGCCACAGAAACACGTTCTTGGCCGTCTGCTGCGTTATGGTGCTCGCCCCGCGGGTCTTCTTGCCCTTCAGGTTGTGCATCGCCGCCTTCTCTATCGCCTCGTAGTCGAAGCCGTGGTGGAGCAGGAAACGCTGGTCCTCGCTCGCCATCACCGCCACCGGCATGTGGGGCGAGATCTCGTTCATCGGCACCCAGTGGTGGTGCATCTTGGGCGACCGCCCCTCGCCTATCTGCTGGAAGCAGCGGATGAACATGAGCGGCGTGAAATACACCGGCACGAAGCGGTAAGCCACAGTAACAAGAATGGTGGAGCCGAAAAAGGCCACCACCACCCATTTCAATATCTTCGTTACAATATTGAATCTTTTCATTCGCTATGTGCAAGTTACGCTTATCAGTTGAGCACTCCCTGCTGGGCCTCCTTCACCATCTGCTCGCTGGCGTAAAGGTAAATCTCCACGCGGCGGTTCTGCTGCATGCCTTCCGCCGTGGCGTTGTCAGCCACAGGTTCCGTACTGCCCTTGCCGGCCACGTTCTTGAACTGGCTCGCCGACACGCCGCCGGCCTTGAGGTAGTCCACCACCGACTGCGCCCTCTGCTGCGAGAGCTGCTGGTTCTTCTGCGCGCTTTCCTCCGCCGTGGCGTTCCTCCAACCTTGGTTGTCGGTGTGTCCGTATGCGTCGATGGCGCACGACGAGTATTTCTTCATCAGCGCGGCGAGGTTGTCCAGGTTCGTCTTGCTGGCTGCGCTGAGTTCCGCCGAACTTGTCTTGAAGAGCAGTCCCGAGTCGAATGTTATCTTCACGGCCTTCAGTCCGTTCACGTCGGTCACTTCCTCCACCTTGGCGTTGTTGAGTTCCGCCTCTGCCTCAGCCTTCACCTTGTCCATGTGCTTGCCGATGAGCGCGCCGGCACCCGTGCCTACTGCCGTACCGATTGCTGCTCCCACTGCGGTGTTGCCCGATATTTTGCCGATTATCGCACCGAGCACGGCTCCGCCTCCCGCGCCGATCAGCGCGCCGTTACCCGTATTGTTTCCGCAGCTCACCACGGCTGCCGCGCACAAGCCCAGAGTGGCTATCTTCATCTTGTTCATCTTCATCTTTCCTTGTTTTTGTTGTTCTTGATTTTTTGTTTATTATGCTGAAATGCAAAGTTAGCGTTTTTGCCTTTTTCCTCAAAACAAAACGCCCCATAATTCAAAGACTTTATGATTTCTTTCTCCATAACCAATGCCAAATTCTATATTGATACAATGCGGATGCCAGTCATGGTAGGGCGTTTCATCAGATAGGTGCGGAGGAGCATTGGCTCTTCAACCACCCGTTTGTGGATTGACGAGGCATTGACGAGGTGCAGTCCGTCGGATTTCCAGAGGGCGAAACCGAGGTGCTGGGTGTCGAGACCCTTTTTGTTGGTGAGGATAACGATTATGTCGCCGTCGTGTATCACACCGCGGAGGAGGGCGGAATTGTCGATGCGCGACTTGGGGATATAGCGGAAGCGGCGGCCGGTGAGGGCGGATTCCGCACGGCGTATTCCGGCGATGTTGGAGTCGTTTATCATCGGGTAACGGCTTCTGTG
>CAVHWJ010000201.1:2980-5273 GCA_963639565.1 uncultured Prevotella sp.
TTGAGCGAACCGAAATAGCTGCTTGTGGAGAAGCGGCTTTTCTTGTAGTTGTAGGAATGGAGAATGGTGCTCGCCCCGGCATACCACTTGTCGTTGTTCCACACGACACCGAAACGCCCCACCCCGTCGAAATTGAAATTCTCGAAATTAAAGTCCTTCCACTTGCTCGTCTGCGACGATATGTCGCTCTGCGCCTTTTTGTAAGTGACCGATGCCGAAAGCGACGCGGCGAAAAGGCAGTTGCGCAGGAACACCCAGTTGTAGGCATACCCCACGGAGACAGAGAACGACTCGTACTTCACGTCGTTGAAATTGAAGTCCCCGTCGAGCTTCACCGCGCTTGCGTCCACGTCGGGGTATTTCTCCAGTCCCTTGGTTATCTTGTCGTTGAGAGCCTCGTAGTCGAGCGAAAGGGAATGGATGTTGTAGCCGATGCCCGTGAGCCACGATCCGCAGCTGCGCTTCTGCCGGGTGCTCTGGCTGAACGCGGCGGGATAGGAAAATTTCCTGTGGTTGAAGATATAGTATAGGTCGAAGCCCTTGATTTCAACGTTAAGCCCACTGAAAGGTTCGTTCTTGAGGAAATCGCCGTCCACGATGTCGGTGAGCGAGTTTTTCGTTATACGGTAGTTGTCGCCCGTCTTGCGGTAGAACAGGTCGATGCCGATCATCGAACTGTAAAGGCTGAGGTCGAACTCCCTCTTGCTGTTGCTGTTTTCGAGATGCGTGATGTCGAAAGTATACCCAAGGAAGAGCCACCGCCACCCCACGTAGGGACCTACCTTCATGCTCGGTTTGGGGGCGAACGTAAAGCTCTGCCCTGCCTCGCTCTTTATGGTGTACGCCTCGTAGGTATTGGTGTTCTGCATCATCACCGTGTAGTTGTAATGCTGCGGTTCGATATACGACGTGTCGAGGTCGTTGAATGCATTGAAGAGTTTGGTGAACGCCCTGCCAATGGAGGGGAACAAGCCTTTCTTCTTTTTCTTTTCAACGGGGGAAACCTGACGCAGAGCGACTGACGCAGAGTCAGGGATGCTGTCGCCGGGAACGACGCACAGTCCACCCATGCCGTCAGCCTTCACACTCGGGCAAACGGCAAGCAGCAGACACGGCAGCAGAGCCTTGGTCATCATTCTTCGGACTGGCATCACTTGCAACTTTATCTGTCAGAATTTCCCGAGAATACGGTCCATCACCCAGTTCACGGGCGTGGCGGAAACACTGGTGCAGGGATGTCCGCCCCTGCCGAGCAGACTGTCCACCACCTCTTTAATCAACGGCTTCTGCACGTATTCAGGATTTTCAATCACGATGTTTTCCGTGCCACGGCTCGTAACGAGCACAATGGGTTCGTAGTTGAACACCGAAAAACAAAGCGAACCCTTGTCGCCGATAATCTCAATGCGGTCCTCACGAGCCGACTCATGCCCCACGAAACACCACGACCCACTGCCAGGCAGTCCGTTCTCAAACTTGAAGCACGCGCTCACGCTGTCCTCCGCCTCATAAATGCCGCCCCTGTTGGCGCAGATGCCGTTGGCCTCGATGATAACGCCGAACAAGTGCTGGAGCAAGTCGAGCTGGTGCGCCGCCATGTCATAAAAGTACCCTCCGCCGGCTATTTCGGGGTTCACGCGCCATGGCATCGCGTCGCCTTTCTCTGCGTCGTGGGGCCGGACCGGGGACGAATACCTTATCTGCACATTGATTACCTTTCCAATGTCGCCGCTTGCGATAATGCTTTTCACCTTATTAAAATAAGGGAGACACCTGCGGTAGTAAGCCACGAAGCACGGCACGCCGGTCTGCTCGCTCACCCTGTTTACACGCGCGCAGTCGTCGTAGCTCGCCGCCAGAGGTTTCTCCACATAAACCGGTTTGCCGGAGTGCATCGCCATGATGGCGAAAGTGGCGTGGCTCGACGGCGGAGTCGCCACATACACGGCATTCACGTCGGGGTCGTCGATGAGTTCCTGCGCATCGGTGTACCACCGTCTGATTTCGTGGCGCTCGGCGTACGACTTTGCCTTGGCGGCGGTGCGGCTCATCACGGCGACGACCTCCGAACCGTCAATCTCGCCGAAAGCCGGTCCGGATTTCTTCTCCACCACCTCACCGCAGCCGATGAAACCCCATTTTATCTTGTTCATATCCGTTTTGTTCTTTTACTGCAAAGTTAGTGTTTTTTATTGATTATTGGTTTAGCCGATACAAGTATTATTCTTACCTTTGCAATAATTAATGAACTAACCGTTGGTCATGGACAAGGAAGAAATCAAAAACGAAACAG
>CAVHWJ010000202.1:0-2903 GCA_963639565.1 uncultured Prevotella sp.
ACCTCCACATGATACACGCCGTCGGCGGTGACGCTGGTCTTTATGTCTCCCTTCATGCTGCGCACGCGTTCCGCCGTGGTGCGCTCGCCGATGCCGCCGCTTTCCGTCTTTTGGAGGTCCGCCCCGTCGTTCTCCACGGTGAGCCTTATCCTCCCTGCCGCCTCGCCCACAGCCACGCGCAGACTCCGGGCCGCGGAATGGCGCGCCACGTTGCCGAGCAGCTCTTGCAGTATGCGGTACAGCTCGAACGCCCTGCGCCTGTCGATGCGGCGCAGCGTGTCTTCGGCGGAGAACGTCAGCACAGTCTCGCAGCCGGGCAGGGGATAGTTCTCAACGTAGTCGGTGATGATAGTTACGATGTCGCAGCGGTCGAAGCTGGGCGGCATGAGTTCGTGGGAGATACGCCGCACGTTCTGCGTCACGGCGGTTATCCTCTCGCCGCACGCCGCACTGCCGGCCGCCATGAGCATCTGTATGCCGAGCAGGTCGTTGCACACGCCGTCGTGCAGCTCCCGGGCGAGGCGCGACCGCTCGCTCTCAAGTCCCTCGATATAACTGCGGCGCAGTTCCAGTTCCTGCCTCTGCTGCGCCAGCCGGCGGCGGTAGAGCACCGCCACCACAATACCCGAAAGCAGCACCACGAGCAGGGCCAGCGACCACACCGCGGTCATCAGCCTTACGCGCTGCTCCGCCTTTTCCGACCTCAAGCGTTCTATCTGCAGCTCCTTCTCCTGCGTCTTGTAGCGCACGCTGAACTCCGACATCTGCCTGTCCACGTCGTTGTTTTTCAGCGAGTCGACCTCAGCGTATGCCCTCTCCAACAGGCTGTAAGCCTCGCCCGTCCTGCCCATGCGCCGCAGACAGTCAGCCATGGAGTAATGGATGCGAGCCGGGGGGATGCCCCTGTTTATCAATGACAGACTGTCGATGCCGCGCCACAGACGCAGTTCGTCCTGCCACCGCCCCTCGGCGTGGAGCAGCTGGGCGCGCGTCTCCATGATGCCCATTGCGCCGTTGCTCTCGGGCGGCACACTGGCGAGGGCGGGTTCGATGAGCCGGAGGTAATGGCGCGCGGCGGCGAAATCGCCCTGCTTCACCATTGCGCCCAGCATGGGCGAGGCAGTCTTCAGGATGAGCGGCGTGCTGCCCAGACGCATGATGCGCCCGAACTCGCGGCTTATCACCGCCGCCGCCTCAGCGTAGCGTTTCTGCCTCAGCAGGGCAGCCGACTTGGTGGCGAGGGATGAATAGAGTTCCACGGAGTCGCCGGCCAGGCGCGCCCATTTTGCGGCGGTGGCGGCATAGCCGATGCCCTCGCGGTGGCGGTCGGTCTCCACGTACACCACGGCGATGTTGTTGTAGAGGTTCGCCACATAGTCCTTGGCCTCTACCCTCTTAGCCACCTCTATGCCCCGGCGGTAAGCCCATAGGGCGGAGTCGGGCATCCCCACGCGGCGGTAGATGATGCCGCAGGAGGAATACTGGTTGATGAGTATCTCGTCGTTGCGCAGCCGCTCCCCCTCGCCTATCGCCCGGCGGCACACGGAGAGAGCCTCCTGCATCCGGCCGAGAATGAGCAGCGTGTTGGCCTTTTCGGCTGTAGCCATGGCGCGGAGGGTGTCGTCGGCGCGGGTGTCGGCCATCACGCTGTCGAGCAGCGGCAGGGCTTCGGCGGCGCGCGACTGCGCGGTGAGGGTGGAGGCACTGTCGAGCAGAGCCTCGGCGTTGGAAGAGGCGGCAGGGGTACTCGTGTCGTTCTTGCACGACTGCGCCGCGAAAAGCAGCGCCACGGCGGCGGCAATCAGGATAAGGGTTCGTTTCATACAGGTAAAACAGTTTGATACACAATAAACAACGCACCAAGCCGCCGTTTATTGTGTATCAACAGTGTAAAGCAAATGTCGCTTTTATTTATAAACTATGGTGTACTCACATTCCGTGCCGTAGCCCACGGCCTGTGTCCTCGTCATCTTTACGGGCAGCCCACAGCTCTCGTCCAGCTCATACGCATAGTTGTAAGTCCTGTTGCCCCAGTTCAGAACCTCCGCGCCGTCGGTCATGCTGTCGGCGAGGTTTGCCGACCGCTTGCCGATATACCCCAGGAGGGCGAAAATCTTGTAGGGGTCGCCCGTGGAGAAGTCCCACCCTTCGGAATCGAGGGCGAGAAACCAGTTGAGGTCGAACCGTCCCTGGTTTCTCACGCTGCCGTAGGTGGCCCTGTCCACAAGCTGCGTGTTGCCCGTGTAGCCCCACACCACCAGCTCGGGGTTGCCGTTGACCCATGTTATCTTTATACCCTCCGGTGCTTCGCCGTCTTCCGTCCGGGTGGTCTTCACGAGATAGCCGTTGGCGTCGTATGCCAGCGTGTATGTTTCGGTGTATTTGCTGAACCTGCCGGGGTCTTTCTCGTCGTAGTCGATACATTCTCCGCTCACCGCCCTGCCGTCTTTCAGCGTGACGCTGCCCGAGGGTTTCACATTCTTCGCCACGCCGTCCACGGTGGTGGTTATCTCATACGGCACCTTGTCGGAGGCGTAGGCTATGTCCATTGTCGTCACGGTGGTCTCCTTCTCGCGCGGACCGGTGTAGCCGTTGTTGTACGCCACCTCGTCCACTTCGGTATGCACTATCCTGACGAGCCTGTTGTCGCCGTCGTAAGAGAACTCGTAGGTCTCATCGCCGTCGTCCTCATTCTTGTAGCCGTCGGTGTACCATGAGTGTTGCGTTATTTTCGCTATCTGACCGAAACTGACGGATGCATTGCCGTCGGCAGAAGAATTGCCGTCGGCAGAGGAATTGCCGCCGTCCTGGTCTGTGGGGTCATTCGGCTTGCCGCCGTCACCGTCGTCGTCTCCTCCTGAGCACGATGAGATAAAGAACACTGAGATAATCACTGAGAGCAG
>CAVHWJ010000202.1:3723-5262 GCA_963639565.1 uncultured Prevotella sp.
GACTGCGAGGTGAACATCAGCGCCATCATGTGACGCTTGGAACCGGAAAAGACGAAATTGGCGTTGTGGCAGTTCTGTATGCGCTTGCGCAGGGTGGCCTCAACGGTCTTTTCGGGATATGTGGCAATGGTCTGAAACTCGTCGATAGCCACAAGGCAGGGCTTGTCGGCCTGTTCGAGATAAGCGAAAATCTCGTCGAGCGTCACGTCGGGCGACTGTATGTCGCCGATGCCCACGGTCCATTCGGGGTTTCCGTTGATGTCGAACGAGATAGTGGACTTCAGCGACTGGAGCATATTGAGGAAAAACTCCCACGCCCTCCTGCCCTTGGGCTTCAGCGCGGTGAGGATGCCCTTGCCAAGGGCGTAGACAAACTCGCTGAGGTTCTTCGTGTCGTAGATGTCGATGTATATGCAGTGGTACTGGCGGCGCACCGCCTCCTGATAGAAGCAGTTGAGCACAAGCCCCGACTTGCCAAGGCGGCGCGGGGCTATCAATGCCACATTGCAGCCGTTGGTCAGGTGGCGCGTGATGAGCGCCGTCTCCTCCACCCTGTCGCAGAAATATTCCGGCGACAAGTAGCCTTCGATGACAAACGGATTTAACTGTACCATAGCGTTATGCGTTATTATGGATTTTACGTAACGAAGATTTCATAATTCATCCCTTCCGCCCGAAATCGGCTGGCACCTCGCCCCACCGCCTCGTCTCCCACTTCTCTATCGGCACGCGGAAGGAGTGGGTCTTTAGCCACAGTTCGGCGCGGGCAATCACGTGGTGCAGCTGCGCCGTGCGCGGGGTGCGTTCGAGCTTCGTCTTGCACTTTTTCTTCTCCACCCAGATAATGGCGTTGCGGCTGTCGGAATATATCACCTTCCTCACGCCCTGCTTCTCCATGAGGGCGAGGGCGTGGACTATGGCGAGGAACTCCCCGATGTTGTTGGTGCCGTAGACAGGTCCGAAGTGGAACACCTCCGCCCCGGTGGCGAGGTCTATGCCGCGGTATTCCATCGGTCCCGGGTTGCCGGAACAGGCGGCGTCAACCGCCCACGCCTCGGCGTCCACCTCCATGGGCAGCGGCAGAACGGAGTCGTTCCGGTATGCCGGGGGATTTTGTGGCAGTGCGTTGTCCATGGCGGCCTACATCCTTTCGGGCACCTCGATGCCGAGCAGCGCCATGCCGTTCTTAATGGTCTTCGCCACGTTCCGGGCAATGGCGAGGCGCACGAGCTTCTCGCCGTCGCTTTCGGCGTTGAGGATGCTGTAGTCGTGGTAGAACTGGTTGAAGTCCTTTGTCAGCTCATAGCAGTAGTTGGCGATGCCGCTGGGCGAATAGTCCTTGCCGGCCTGTCGCACCGCCGCTCCGTATTCGTCCATCTTCTGTATGAGTTCCGTCTCCTTCTGGTTGAGCGGCATATCGGCCGAAAGCGTCTCCGGCACCTCGACGCCCTGCTCCGCCGCCTTGCGCAGGATGCTGCGGATGCGGGCGTAGGTGTACTGAATGAAGGGACCCGTGTTGCCGTTGAAGTCGATGCTCTC
>CAVHWJ010000203.1:0-5209 GCA_963639565.1 uncultured Prevotella sp.
ACATGGTGAGGCTCTTGCCGAAACGGCGAGGGCGGATGAAGAAGAAGAACTTGTTGGAACGCTCTATTTCCTCAATAAAACGCGTCTTGTCCACATAATAACAGTCGTCGCGCCTCACGGCGACGAAATTCATCATGCCGTAGGGGATTCTCTTCGGGTATTTCTTTTTGCAGTTAGTATTCTCCGCCATAGTCTTCAGGTTATCGTATCTTTTTCAGCAAAGTTATGGCTTTTCCGTGAATATTCAAAGGATTTCGGGGAAATAGCGTCGGCGGTTTCTGTGCTTGACAAAGCGTTTGTTCCAAAAATCCTCCTTGTCGAATTTGATTTATAAACAATTCTTAACGGTTTGCATTTATGCTTTTAACAAATGAAAAATTCCGCTCCCGATGGATAATTGCACAAAACCTTACTGTTTGCGCTCCGCTTTTGACATTTCCCTTTGGCCCAGACCGCCGTAACGGCACTTTACACGACCAAAACACCTAAGAAAACCCCCGGAAAAAACCGATTTCCCGAAAACGAAAAGCGTTTTCCCAGGAGCAAACGATAGCTTTGCTCCTCGAGAACGATAGCTTTGCCAAAAGCGGACTGCCCTTTCTTCCCGAAAAGCCAAATTAAACGACTGAAAATGTGTAATATACGGAATTTGTCTAAGAAACGCCGAATTTCCGCCAAAAGTGCGTTTTGCGCAAAGCAACGGCACTCTCGTGTAAATGGCAAGGCGCAGATTTAACATTTCACGGTTAATGAATGTAAAATCTGCGCCCGAAATATAAATTAATGTAGTATGAACTATCTTACCACTTTCTTGCCGTTCACCACATAAATGCCCTTGCCGAGACGGCTCATGTCGTTGCCCGCATATCTGCCATCAAGGGTATATAAGCGGTTGTCGGTTTGCTCTTTCGCGCTTACAGCCGTCGCCTCGATGCCGCTCGTTCCGCCGTCGAGTTCGGCGGTCTCCACGATGTTGCCGAAGCAGCTCCACAGTTCGTCGGCCTCATAGGCAGCCTTGGCTCCGACAGGCACGTAAAGGGTACTGTTGCGGAGGTCGCCGCTGAGGTCTTCAGGGGCATCGTGACCGAAGGCGGACCAGTCTTTGTCGATTGCCAGCTCCGGGGGTGTCATGCGGTTTACGTAGAAGCTCGTAGACCAGCCGCTCTCCACATAATCAGGTTGAAGCCGCAGACTTTTCACGTCCGCGAGCGAGAGCGTGGAGGGCAGCCTTACCTCCGTCAGCGAGCCGCAGCTCTCGAACGTAGATACCATAAGGCGTGACACCCCTTCGGGCACGGTGACGCTGCCCGAAGCGGAAACGCAGCCGTAATAGGCGTTCTCGCCGATGTAAGTCACGCTTGACGGAATCTGTATGCTCCGCAACTGCCTGTTGCCGCTGAAGGCGTAGTCGCCGATTGAGGTGACTACGCTGGGCAGGGTGACATAAAGCAGCTTCCTCCGTTTGCGCGGGTCTTTCGTGTCGAACTCGCCCGTCATGTTGAAAGCCCTGTCGGGAATGGCGTTGTTGTCTGCCGTGCATGAACTCAGGTCGATGCCCGTCAGACGGCCGTCACCCGAGGCTTTGCGCATCGCGGCGAAGTCGTCGGAACACAGGTTGCCGCTGACAATGAGGGAGTCTGTCGTGAGGAGGGAAGAGCCGAGCAGCGACGCAATCCCGCCGCCGTCAAGGTTTACGCGGCGTATCGTGTACAGCCCTTCACGTTCTGTTATCTTCCCGAAGCCGCTCCACCCCGGGGCGGCGGCAAAGCTTCCGGCGGAGCCTGCCGGCACGGCGAGGCGCAGGTTCTTGGCGTTCGCGCCGAAGGCATAACCGGCGGCTACGCACTTGGCGTCGGGGGCGTGCAACACCACTTCGGCGAGTTTTGAGCACGAACCGAAGGCGTTGCTCCCTATCGTCTCTACCGTGCGCGGAATGTCAATCTCCACAAGTTCGGTGGAGAAGAAAGCCAGTTCGCCGATACTCCGCAGGTTCAGCGGCAGCCGCAAATGGCGTAATTTGTTGGTGAAGCCCACGGGGGTGTCTCCGGGGTTGTCCGAGTTTATCTTTGAGGGGCAGAAAGCGCGGTCGGGTATGCCGTTGCCGGATATTTCCACGAGGGACAGGTCCACGCCCGTCAGTCTGCCCTGTTCGCAGCAGTAAGCCAGGAACCGGATGTCGTCGCTGTTTATCAGTCCGCTTGTCACGGCTATCGAGTCAACCGTAGTTGCCTCTTCCGAGGAAATCACGTCTCTCAGGTGCTTTGCCGTTTCCAAAGCGACTGTCTTCACCACTTGGGCGTTAGCCGCAACGAATGCCGACAGCAGAAATGCCATTGAAAATAATCTCTTTTTCATACGTATCGAATTTTAAATGTTATTTATATGCCAGTATTTCAGATGCAAAATTACATGAATTATATGTAAAATCAGCTTATTCACATTTTAATTTTAATGTTTCCATGACTTTTCCGTTCTGCAGCACAGACAACTGGCACAATTTGGAAGAAATCCCCGGAACGTTAAAGGAAACGCCTGTGGAACCTTCCTTTACAGGATATTCAACAACTGGCGAATTGCCGTCAGCGTATGAGACGCGCGCGCTCATAGCCCTGGAGGCCGGTGCGGAGAAATTAATGTCCACGACACCGCGTGAAACCGTGGCGTCTTTAACGATAGGCGTCTTCTCGACGTTTACCGTCGCCCTGTTGATGGCATTGTCTTTCTCTGCCGTCACTTTCAGGGTAATTTCCCCTGAAGTTGTCATCGGATTCACATTCAGGTCTGTCCCAGTCCCTATCAGCTGCCCTTCACTGTCATACCATTCGCACGAGGCTTTCTCTTTTACATTGCCTGCCGTAAGAAGGACATTGCCGTCTGAGAGAAAGGCCTTGTCGATTTCAAGAGCGATTTCCGGGCGTGGGGATATGATAATGTCAACTCTCTCGCCGCCCATTATCTCGCCGCTTGTTTCATCAACCATAAAGATGTCGATGCTGTGATTTTCGGGGATTACAATGTCTTTGTCCGCGACAAGGCTTGCCGTGATGCCAAGACGCTCGACACCGTTTGAACTGCACTGGATGCCGCTGATCACGGCGACACTGTCGCTGAGCGTCACGTAACGTGGGCGCAATTTGTCTTTTTTCAGACCCCTGAAAATCGTATTGTCTGAAATCCTCGACGGCAGGGAAAGCATTATTTCGGTGTTTGCCTTATTCTTGAACGCACTGTCTGCCCTGACAATCAGCGACATGTCATGAAGATATTGTCCTGAAGGCATGACCGCAAGATTATTCCATTTTCCTAACTTGTCAATTTTCAAATGGTTCTTCTGCCCCATGCGGTCTGTCGCCCACGCCTTGGCAATCCCGCTGTCAGTAACAGGCATGGTCTGGTTCTGGCCATTGTCTGAAAGGAAAGACAGCAGACACATGTTGAAGCCGTCGGCTTTTGCCTTTTCAAGACGGTCTTCGCTGAATGTATAAGTGAATTTCTTTATCGCCGTTTCGCCGGGCTGAATGACATCCTTTATCGTGGCGAAATTGACTTCCCCTCCCATCAAAGAGTCTCCACGGAAGCCTTTCCACGCGTATTCATCAAGTACGACTGAACTCTCCGCCCACCACGTATGCAGCGTCGTGCCTTTGCCGGGGTATGCCTTTACGCCGCGGTTTTTCATCCTTGTATATACGTACACGGCATTGTGCTCATCTGTTATTTTCGGCATTTCGTACATCTGGTTTTGCAAACCGTCATCCTGGTTTCTGAGCCATATATCCGAACTTGACCAAAATATGAAAGGGTTTTTGATTATCTTTTTGTCAGGGTCATAATATGGGTTCACGTAGCCGGTGTTGCCGTGCGGAATGTAGAGGTAGACTGTCGGCGGTATCGTGTCCAAAGCCAAGTCCTCCGCCGTAGAGTTGGCGAGGTATGACAGAGTTGGCGTTTCTTCGGCATAGCTGAATTTGCCGTCCGCATACATATCGTGGCTGCGGGCATATTCATACGCCTTTACCATTGTTACAGGCTTCAGTTTCCCGTTCGGGAGCGTGTCCGTCTGGGCTGTCACCTTATTGCCCAACGCGTCGTAGCCGTTCATGGCTGATGTCCAATGGTAGACGAACTCGTCGAAAGGCAGTTCCTCACAGGCGTATGACAATTCGTCTTCTGAGCACGCCGTAGCGATTATACGGTTGTTGCCTTTCAAGGCATCAATGAAGCCTCCGGAATAACACTGTCCCATTAGCACGCTTACATATCCGGCATCTCCGGCGTTAAGGCAATCGCTGAGTTCATCAGGGTACAGACTCTCTCCGTCCCAAAGACAGATATACGACTGTCCTTTCTTGCTGTCATAGCCGCCGTGGTCTATCACATACAGGAAGAGGTGGTCTTTGTCTTTCATCTTTGCCGCCGTCTCACTAATCACTTTTGTCACGTTCTCCTTCGTGGCGGAATACCCGATGTCTGCCACGCCGTCGCCGTCGAGGTCAAGAGGGGAAGAAACGTATTCCCCGTTTTCGTCTGTCATGTCATCGGCAGGGTCTGTGCCGTCAGACATTATGACCTTTATGTTAGCCTTAGGTATGCCGTAGCGGTTACGCAGCGTCTGGTACAAGAATGAGCAGTCGTTCCAATAGCGTTGGCTGTTGGCGTTCTTGTTCATTCCTCCGCTGAGGATTACCGCATAGGTGTCGCCGGCGTACTTGTTCCCGGTTCCCGAATTCGAGTCCAACTTGCTCACTTTAGGTCTCAGCGATGAATTTAAGCCAAAGCGGTCTTTGACTTGCAGAGGTTCAACGTCGGTGTCTCCAAGCGGGCGTGTGCCGTGCTTGGCTATTATCGGGTATTGGGCGGTTACGCCGGCCGCTCTTATATAAAGGTGTGTGCAAGGGTGTTCCCAACCGGCGCCGGGCTGTTGGTCTACAAAGACGTAATAATAGCTCTGACCTTTTACGGTCTTCTTCGTCACGCCCTTGTAATAGTCATACTTTCCGTCACTGTCGTTGCAGTATGACATGGCATACGCCAAGACCTTGTTCAGGTCTACCACCCTTGAAACCGTTTGTGCATGAAAGGTTAGCGCAAAAAGTAAAAGCGGCATGAAAAAAGCGAATCGTTTGTTCATAACTCTTAAAATTTAATTGTTTATAATGTTGTTGAATTTCATGTTCTGCGAATAGAGGATGCTGGCGTAGGCGATTTG
>CAVHWJ010000204.1:0-5205 GCA_963639565.1 uncultured Prevotella sp.
AGAAGGTCGTATTTGCGCATCATGTTGATGAGGTAGGTGGGAGTGCCGGAAGTGAACCAGTAGGCTTCCATGACCTGTTTTGAGAAGCAGTTTAGCAGACTGTACGGGTTGAAGACATCGGGCGACGGCCAGCAGAAATGATAGCCGTCGTAGTTTCTCTTCAGTTCTGAGAGCGTTTCCTCCCTGTTCAATTCAAGTTTTGCAGCCAGTTCGTCGATGTCGTCGCTCATTTGGCTTGTCATCTCTTCCTCGGTTATGCCGCAAATCCCGGCGAACGGCACATCCATACTTATGTTTCGGATATTGTTGAGTTCACTGAATATACTGAGCTGCGAGAACTTCGTGATGCCGGTCATAAACATGAAGCGGAGTTTCTTCTCGGCGGCTTTCAGCGGACTGTAAAAATTGCGCATCACGTCGCGCAAGGCACTGAGGTTCTCCTCCTCGTGAACCACGTCGAGCAGCGGCGCGTCGTATTCGTCTATCAGCACCACCACCTGTTTGCCGGTCTTTTCGTAGACGGCGGAAATGAGGTCTTTCAGTCTGAGGTTAGCGTCAATCTTGGTGCTCTGGCAACCGAACCGTGCTTCCTGTTCTTCCAAAATGTCGAGAAGATAGCGGTTCAGCCGGTCCACGTCCATGTGTTTGCCCTGGCTAAGGTCGAAATGCAGCACGGGGTATTCCTCCCAATCCTTCTCCAGCTTCTCTATGGCAAGACCACGGAACAAGTCCTTCCGCCCCTCGAAATAGCTCTGGAACGTAGAAACCAGCAGCGACTTGCCGAAGCGGCGCGGACGGCTGAGGAAGAAATACGTGCCGTCTGTATGCGTCATGCGGTAAACGTACTCCGTCTTGTCGATATACAGCTTGTCTTCCTTGCGTATCCGCTCGAACGTCTGTATTCCTATGGGATATAGTTTTCTTGCCATATTTCCGGGGTCTTATGCTATGAGAATATGCGGTTTTTATTACAAAGTCACTCCAACCGCCTTGGCAAGTGTCTGACGGATATAACCGTTGATTGTAGTGCCGGCCTGTTGGGCAAGTGTGGCTATGCGGCTGTGGATTTCGGGAGACAGCCGTAAATTCAGGTTGCCGCTATATGGCTTGTGCGGCTCAACGCCGCTCATGCTACAACTTGCGAGATAATCATCCACCGCACCCTCAAAATCCTTGCGGAGTTCATCCACGTCTTTGCCCTCATACGTTATGCTGTCCTTGGCCATGCCGAGCACCTTGCCATAGAGGCAATTGTCCTCTTCGCTATAATCCACGCTTCCCGTATAGCCCTTATAGTTCATTGTTCCCATATCACTTGTCCTCCCTTTTTATATATCCGTTAGCAGTCAAATAAGTGTACACTTGCCGCATCGCGTAACCTTTGATTATGTTTGCAGGATGCGGCTTGTGCATGATATAGCGGTCGCCGTTGCCACTGTTCACGAAGATTACCCTTGAACCAGAAGTTGAACCCTTGTTCTCAAGATGGAATCCGAAATGCTTAAACAGGTTCTCCATTTCGTCGAAGGTAAAATCCCGGGGCAGATTGTAAAACCGTTTGAGTAGCTTTTCTTGTCTGTTCATCTGACCATTCTCTTTTGCAAAAATAACTATATGCCGCCATAAAGACAAGCGGTAAGGGTCTTTATTTTTCTTATCGTGCCAGCCACGCCTCCGGATTGAGCTTTGAAACGCCCTTGCGGAGCTGGAACTGGAGGATGTTGTCGTCGCCGATTGTGCCGAGAGCCTGACGGGTGCTGACCTGCTGGCCACGGTGGACGCTGACGGAACGGAGGTTGCAGTAGACGGAGATGTAACTGCCATGGCGAACCATGACGACCATGGAGCCGCCGAAACCGAACACGCCGCTAACCTCGCCGTTGAAAATGGCGCGCGCCGACGCGCCGGCGCCGGCCTGTATGTTGATGCCCTTGTTGTCGAGACGCACGTTCTTCAGCCCCTCCACGTTATACTGCCCGAAATGGCTCACTATGCGGTAGCCGCCGGTGACGGGCATCGGCAGACGGCCGCGGTTGCTCTCGAAATTGCGGCTCAACGCCATGTCCTCGCTGCTCACGGTGGCAGCCCTCTCGTTCTCCGTCTTGGCCTTAGCCACCTCCTGCTCGTGCCGCTGCTTGTCCACGGCGGCCTTGCGCTCCGCCGCCAAGCGGTCGGCCTCAGCCTTTCGGGCGGCACGCTCCGCCCTCTCCCTCGCCTCGGCGTCGCGCTTCTCGGCGGCGGCTTTGGCGGCCTCAGCCTTCAGTCTCGCCTCGCGCTCCTTCGCCTCGGCAATGCGACGGGCGTTCTCCCTTGCCGCGGCCTCGGCGGCGGCTTTCTTCCGGGCGAGTTCCTCCTCACGCTTGCGCTTCGCCTCGGCGGCGGCAGCCGCCTTGCGGCGCGCCTCCTCTTCGGCGCGCGCCTTGGCCTTAGCCACTTCCACGGCGATGAGCCTGTCAATCTCGGCGTTGAGGGCGTTGTTCTTCTTCTGCTGGTCGTCGATAACGGTCTGTATCGTCTTCTGCTGCTTCTGGAGCGATGTCACCATCTGCTGCTGCTCGGTCTGCTTGCCCTGAAGAGCCTCCTTTTCTTTCCTTCCTTTATATAAAAGGTTGTTTTTCTCCCCTTTCACCGTCTCAAGCTGCTTGTGCTTGTGGGTTATCTGCTCCTGCTTGCTGCGCACGAGTTCGCCCTGCGCCTTCTGGTATGAGGCGTATTCGCGCACGAAACGCATACGGCGGTACATCTGCGTGAGGCTCTTCGCGCTGAAAATGAACATCAGCTTGTCTTGTATCGTTCGCGTCCTCGCCAGATAGCGCATCGACTTGATGTATTTGGCGCGGCGGTCTTCGAGCTGCTGCTCCAGCGTGGAGAGCTGCGAACGGAGCATGGAAATGTTGCCGTCGATGCTGTGGATGTCGCTCTGTATGCCGTCGATGGACTTCTGCCGCTGGTCTATCTCGCTGTTTATGGCGAGGAGGTCGTCGAGACGCTTCTTCACGTCGGCCTTGTTGGCCCTGAGCAACTGCTGCTGCTCCTTTATCTTCTTCTGCACGGCACTGCGCTCGCTCTGCAACCCTCGTATCTCCTTGGTTGAATAGTTTGGTGTCTTTGCCTTGCCGCCGCCCTTCTTGGCGGCGGCTTTCTTCTTGGCGTTGCCGCCCTGCGCCGCCTTGCCCTGCGTCTTTTTCTTCGCGGAGGTGGCGGTGGCAGACTTTGCGGCGGAGGCTTTGCGCCTTGTCTGCGCCGCCGCGTCGTTGCTCGGGAGGTACAATGCGGCGAGAGCCGCTATCAGCAAGAGAATTCGTTTCATCCTTTCCTTGTCTTCCTTTTATAATAATGGTAGCCAGTTCTTGTTTATGACGGTAGCGGACTGAGTGATTACATTCCGCCCAGTTTCCCGAGCAAATCCTGCACGCCCACCTGTGTATACTTCGATGAAACCGTGGTTTTTTGCTCCCAACCGTCCTCGTTCGACACATTGTTGAGCTGCAAGCGGAGCATCATGTTCGAGGCGTTCTTCACCGCGCTGCTCTTCATCGTGAGGGTGATGTCGTGGGGGAACTGCTTTGCGCCGACGGACTTGAAATTGGCGTATTTGCAAGCTACCGAGGTGTTAGCCCCCGCGCCCTTGCCAGTATAGGTGGCGTTCACGGCGTTGATGAGAGCCGTGCGGCTGTCGGTCGTCCACACGTAATCCAACTTGCCCGATGATATAGAAACGTCGGTCGTGGCACTGCCGTTAAGTGCCGCCGTAAAGTTTTTCAGCGATGAATCCGTCATTTTTTGCGTTCCAGGCACGAAAAGCTGGTTCCAGAACAAGGCCTGGAGGGCGTAGAAATCGAGCGAGTTCTGCTGGAGGAAATCCACGTCGCTGTATGATGCCTTTACGTATTCCTTGTGAATACGGTCCACAAGGAGCACATAGTCGGGCGTGAACTCCAGACGCGCCGCCTCCATAATGCCGAAGGGCGTGATCTGAATACGTATCACGGCATCCTTCCTCATGTGGAGCGAACCCGAAAGGGTCATTTCGTTTCTCCCCGTATTTATCGTGCAGCTTATCTTCGACACTATGTTCTTGGCGTAAACGGCATTGTCAGACACCCTGCGCAGATAGTCCATCTGCTCGAGGGCTGACGCTCCCTTATTCGGCTGACTTGTTCCGCCTACCGCCGCGGAACTTCCTGCCGCGCCGTCCACCGCCGCTTTCTTCGTTCCGCACGACGCCAAAGCCACCGCCGCGACGACTATCGCCGCAGCCTGTAACAGTTTTCCGTATATCTTCATCTTCGTCATTGTCTTTATCGGGTAATAATTTTCTTCATCCTTATCTTCCGCTCCAGAGCCTTAGCGTCGCCGCCGGCGTCAATCGCCCTGCGCCATAGTTCCACCGCCTTTTCTTTTTGTCCCAACATTATATATATGTCACCGCCGTGTTCGAGCAGCACGGCACTGTTGGTGGAGTCGTTGGCAATGGCCTGTTCGATGTATATCTGCGCCTCGGCGTAGCGTTTCTCGCCGTAGAGAATCCACGCATAGGTGTCAAGGTAGGTGCTGTTGTTCGGCTCCGCCTTTATCGTCTTGTAGCTCATGCTCTCGGCACGGCTCAGGTCGCCGCCCTCCTCGCTGATGTAATAGGCGTAGTTGTTGAGACACGGCACGTTGTCCTCCCTCCACTGCAAGCAACTGTCGTAGGCGGCGTAAGCCTCCTCCCTCATGCCCTTCTGGTGGAGGATGTCGCCTATGTACGCGTACATGTCCGAAACGATTGCCGGCTCGCTGGTGTCGGTGGCCTGTGCCACGCCCTTGCGCATGATGTCGAGGGCTTTCTCGTCGTCGTCTTTCTGTATGTAGGCGAAGCCGAGGAAATAATAAAACGCCATTTCATCGGGGTTGTATTCCACGCCCGGCAGACTTATCCCTATGATTTCATCGGTGTCTATCTTGCCCCACTGGCGGCGCAGAAGCTCCAGCCGCGCCCCCTTGTTGTCGGGCGCGATGTCGAGCACGCGGTGCAGTCCCGCCACGATGCTGTCCTCGGGCATGTTCTTCATCGACATATACGCCACCTCCAGTTCGGCGATGTCGGAGTTCTCCTGTTTCACGGAGAGGATGCGGCGGAAGAGGGAGAGAACCTCGGTACTGTCGGTGCCGTTGCTCTCGCTGCGCGACACCACGCTCTTTATCACCGAAAACTTGGTGTCA
>CAVHWJ010000205.1:0-5184 GCA_963639565.1 uncultured Prevotella sp.
GGAACGAGGATGAATACCGTCAGTCTCTCGTCCGCTTCCTCACCGAAGAAACCTCACGCCCTGTCGTCATGGAGGTGTTCACCGACGGCGAAACCGACCGCAGCGCAATGGCCCGACTGTCAGCCCACATAAATGCGACTGCCGATTGATTGGCGCAATCAAATAAAATCGTATATTTGCAGGAGAAAACAAAAAAACGTTGGCTATGATGGAAATGAATAAGAGAAGATTGCCGGTAGGCATACAGTCCTTTGATGTGATAAGGCAGGAGAATTACCTGTATGTAGACAAGTCTGACTTGATATGGAAACTTGCCAACGAGGGTATAAAGTACAATTACCTTAGCCGTCCCCGTCGGTTCGGAAAATCCGTGCTTGTTGATACTCTTCAGGCGTATTTCGAGGGGAAGAAGGAACTTTTCGAGGGGCTGAAGATAATGGAGCTGGAGAAGGAATGGGTTAAGCGGCCTGTTATCCGTCTTGACCTGAGCCGTGGCGGAGCTAACGCTGCGTCATTGCGTTCCTACTTTGATAGTGTCTTTGAGGAATACGAAAAGGAATATGCCATATCCGTTAAGCCCACCGATTCGTTGGCAAACCGTTTTAACGGCATTATTACAACCGCTTTTTCCAAGACAGGACAGCAGGTCGCAATTCTAATTGACGAATACGATTCGCCGTTGCAACACTCGTGGATGACACCTGAGCACGAAAAATGTACTGAGGTGTACCGTGAGGTTTTTGCTATCCTCAAAGCCGATGACCGTTACGAAAAATTCGTCTTCATCACCGGCATCACCAAGTTCACGCAGATTTCACTCTTCTCCGTTCTCAACAATCTTACCAATATCAGTTTTCTGCCTGAATACGCCGCCCTCTGCGGTATCACTGTGCAGGAGATAACTGACAATTTCATGCCTGAGATAGAGGCGATGGGAAAGAGCAACGGTTGGACGACGGAGGAAACTCTTATTCAGTTGAAAGCCAACTACGACGGTTACCATTTTAGTGCGAAAAACATGGTGGATGTCTTTAATCCGTTCAGCCTTATTAATGCTTTGGGCAGACGGGAATTGTTGAACTTCTGGGCATCATCGGGGGCGACTTCTCTTTTGCCCAAGTTTGTAGACGACATGGAAATTCGCCTGAAAGATTTTGAGAACTGCCCAGTGGACAAAGACACACTTGAGACTTCCGACGTTACCGGTGGCGGTGCGGAACTTTTCCTCTATCAGTCGGGCTATCTCACTATCAAGGGGGTTGAGGACTGTATTTATATGCTTGGAATACCTAATTACGAGGTGCGAAAGGCACTCTACAAAATTGTCCTGCCTGCCTTGACGATGAAAAGCGACGCACAGGTTATCACAACGCAGAATTTCCTCCGGCTGTATATGCAAAGGGGTAATCTCCCCGAGGCGAAGAAATGTCTGAAAGCTCTCGTGGCAGATGTGCCATACAGCAACAAAAAACTCGCCTCAATGGATATGGAGGAGCGTTACCGCCTCATCCTCAGTTCGATATTCAACGCCATCGGTTGCCGTGTGGAGGTGGAAAGGATGATTTCCACAGGCAGGATTGACATGGTGGTGGCATTGCCAAACTATATCTACGTGCTTGAACTGAAACTCACCAACAACGGTGGCATTGCCGCAGCCGAGAAGCAAATCGTAGCCAAAAACTACGCCGAACCGTTCAAGGGCGACAGCCGCAAGGTCATCGCCCTCGCCGTGGAACTCGACCATGATGGAAAAGGACTGATTGACTGGAAAGAGGTAGAGGCGTGATTTCTGGCAGTGATACAATGCCCGAAAACAAAAAATAAGAATACAATATGAGCAACAGAATTTGGAACAAAATCAAAGGGTTTGATTTTGAGGAGATACTTTTTGAAGAGTGCGAAGGGGTGGCGAAGATAACTATCAACCGCCCAAGATACCGCAATGCGTTCACGCCGCTCACCACAAACGAGATGAGCCGGGCTTTTGCCTATTGCCGCGAGGCTCAGGACATCAGCGTGGTTATCCTAACCGGTGCCGGCGACAAGGCGTTCTGCTCCGGCGGCGATATGCACGTGAAGGGGCGCGGAGGATATGTCGGCAACGACGGTGTGCCGCGTCTTAACGTGCTCGACGTGCAGAAGCAGATACGGTCGCTGCCTAAACCCGTAATCGCCATGGTGAACGGCTACGCCATAGGCGGAGGACACGTGCTGCACCTTATGTGCGACCTCACCATCGCAAGCGAGAATGCAATCTTCGGACAAACCGGTCCCAAGGTGGGTTCTTTCGACGCCGGGTTCGGCGCGTCTTATCTGGCGCGTATCGTGGGACAGAAGAAAGCACGCGAGATATGGTTCCTGTGCCGTCAGTATTCCGCCCAAGAGGCGGAGCGGATGGGCATGGTGAACAAAGTCGTGCCGTTTGACCGCCTCGAAGACGAGTGCATGGAATGGGCGCACACGATGATGGAACGCAGTCCTCTCGCCCTCAGGATGATAAAGGCCGGACTCAACGCTGAACTCGACGGACAGGCCGGCATACAGGAACTCGCCGGCGACGCCACGATGCTTTACTATTTCCTCGACGAAGCACAGGAGGGCGGAAAGGCGTTCCTCGAGAAGCGCAAGCCCGACTTCGGCAAATACCCCAAACTGCCGTAAACACCCCATGTCATGCTAAAGACGGAAATAACCAAACACACGCTGCATTTCAAACAGCCGGCAGGAACATCGCGCGGCGTTTACACCACGAGGGACATTTGGCTCGTAAAGGTAACAGACACGCTGACCGGTGCCAGCGGAGTGGGGGAGTGCGCCCCATTGCCCGACCTCAGCTGCGACAGTCTGCCGAACTACGGGGAGACCCTCCATGCGCTCTGCCTTAACCTCGAAACCACAGGGCAACTGAACGTTCCGCTGCTACGTCCCTATCCCTCAATACTCTTCGGCTTGGAGACGGCACTCCTCAATATGGAACGCGGCGACACGCTTTTCGACACGCCGTTCTCGCGCGGTGAGGAGGGAATACCCGTGAACGGACTTGTGTGGATGGGTACTTACGAGGAGATGAACCGCCGTATGGAGGAGAAGATTGAACAGGGCTTCAAATGCGTGAAACTGAAAATCGGGGCAATCGATTTCGACAGCGAACTGAACCTTGTTCGTAGCATCCGCAAAAGGTTCTCCCCCGACACAATAGAACTGCGCGTGGATGCCAACGGCGGCTTTTCCAACGACGATGCCTTGGGGAGGATTGACCAACTCTCACATTACGGCATACACTCCATTGAGCAACCTATTAAACAGCGGCAGTGGAGGGAAATGTCAAGAATTTGCGCCCTCTCCTCAATACCTGTCGCCCTCGACGAGGAACTTATCGGAGTGAACGCTACCGGGATGAAAGAGGAACTGCTCGACAGGATAAAACCGCAGTATCTCGTAATCAAACCCTCGCTCCACGGCGGCATATCCGGTACGCGTGAGTGGGTGCGTCTCGCCAATGAAAGGAACATCGGCAGTTGGATAACAAGTGCGTTGGAGAGCAGCGTGGGACTGTCTGCGATAGCACAACTCGCCGCCGATATTTACGGACCTCACATCACCTTCCCACAGGGGCTTGGCACTGGTGCGCTTTATACCGACAACCTTCCTGCCGCTACGGAAATGAGAGGGGCTTGCATTTGGAAACTCTCATGTAAATGAAGAGTGAAGAATGAAGAGTGAAGAATGGAAATTTGAATGAATGTATATAAAGTAAGGGTTTAAACGTCGGAGATAAAGTATTAACAGAAAGTGACTTTAGAGGAGTTTATTGAAGAGTGGAACAACGGTGATGAATGTCTTACCGTGCATACCAGCGGGTCTACCGGCACGCCGAAAGCAATGCGTGTGGAGAAATCGCGTATGAGGGCGAGTGCAGTCAAGACTTGCCGTTTCCTCTCTCTCGACAGCGGCGACACGGCATTGCTCTGTATGCCGCTCGATTATATAGCCGGCAAAATGGTGGTGGTGCGTTCTCTCGTCAGCGGTATGCGTCTTGTTGATGTTCCCCCGTCGGCTCATCCGCTGAGGGGATTGACTGAACCGCCGACTTTCGCAGCCATGGTGCCGTTACAGGTTTATTCGTCAATGCAGGTGCCTGAAGAACTGCCTATGCTCCGGCAGATGAAGAACCTCATCATTGGCGGCGGTGCGATTGACAGCGATATGGAGCGTGCGCTGAGGGATTTCCCCAACGCCGTATGGAGCACCTACGGCATGACGGAAACGCTCTCCCACATCGCCCTGCGACGACTCAGCGGCGACAACGCCTCGCAGTATTACACACCCTTTGACGGTGTTCGCCTTTGGCTCGGCGACGACGGTTGCCTGTGCATTGACGCTCCCGATGTCTGTCCCGAACCGCTGCACACCCACGACATCGCCGAGTTTAATCCAGACGGCATCCGTTTCCGCATCATCGGCAGAAAGGATAACGTGATAGTTAGCGGCGGCGTAAAGATACATATCGAGGAGGTGGAACGCCTGATAGCCCCCCATATCACTCGTGACTTTGCCGTGAGCAAAAGACCAGACCCACGCTTCGGAGAAATCGTCGTCCTCGTTGTCGCCATTCCGGAGTTGTATCCCAATAAAGAAAACAACAATGCGTCTGACAGTTCTTCCCCAACGGCAGTTCTTTTGAATGAAACATCCGACGGTTCACTTCCCTCTACATTGCGCAATGAGTTGTCTCCAATAAGAAAGACCATTTCGGATGATCTTCCCCGTTACTGGCAACCCAAGGAGATTTACGCAGTCCCCTCCGTCCCCCACACGGAAACCGGAAAGATAGCCCGTGCCGCCGTCCTTTCGATGTTGGGGCAGGGTAGGCAGTAAGAGAGTATGTCCTGTAACAAAAAAAGATGCGGAAACAATGGGGTGACTGTTCCCCTCGCTTGTTTCCACATCTTGTATTATAAGCCGATACTTCTTACAGTATCTGCCTGTAAAGTGCGAGGATGTCGTCCTTGGTCACGGGGCGAGGGTTGCCCGGCGTGCAAACATCGGTGATGGCCTGTTCTGCCAGTGCAGGAATGTCCTCTTCCTTGATGCCGAGTTCCGTCAGGTGCTGCGGTATTCCCACGAGTTTTGAGAGGTTCTCAATCTCGTTGCAGGCGGCTTCGGCAGCCTGTTCGTCGGTCA
>CAVHWJ010000206.1:0-5172 GCA_963639565.1 uncultured Prevotella sp.
AAAGTTGTCGGTTCTCCAATCTCCCATCGTCCGATGGGAGGTCTGTTGCCGTCCGGTGGGCGACCTGTTATCGTCCGATGGGAGGTCTCCCAACGGACGATAGGAGGCAGACGGAACGGCGGTTCGCTGGCGGTAAAGCAGACTTTAAACGAAAGAACCATGTGCGTTTTTTTCTGAGATATGCAACTCCACAAAGCGTGTAAAGTTTTGCGTGCGTTTTGAGCGATTAAGGGGTAAACTTTTGTAACTTTGCACCCGTTACAAGTCCTTACGGCGATGAAACGGCTATGAAAACGCTGAAGGCAAATGTCATAAATCCGACAAAATAACAATGGTAGAGAAGAAATATACAGAATTCGAGCAACATTCAGACATAGTTTCGGAGCCGGGCTATGAGTTGTTTTACAACAATGGCGACAACGAGAGAAGAGAAGAGGGGACGTTGCGTGTGTTGTCCCTGTTTTCCGGATGCGGCGGTATGGACTTGGGGCTTGAAGGTGGTTTTATATGCCACAAGAAATCCGTATCGGGCAAAGATTGGACGGAGCGGCACCTGAATGAGAATTGGGTGCTGCTCAAAAGGAACCTGTTCAGAACAGTGTTCGCCTGTGACATTTTGGAGGAGGCGCGCAACTCATGGGTCAATTATATGTCGAGGTTTGATGTCAATCCCGAAATATTCCATTTGCAGAGCATCGTGGACCTGGTGAAACTGCATAAGCAGGGATATGATGTTTTCCCACACGATGTGGATATTGTCACAGGTGGCTTTCCGTGCCAGGATTTCAGCGTGGCTGGAAAGAGGAAAGGGTTTGATTCGCAAGTTTCGCATAATGGAGAAAGGGTTAATTCCGAAGAGCCATCGGAAGAGACAAGGGGCAAGCTGTATATGTGGATGAAACAGGTCATCGACGCGGTGCAGCCAAAGATGTTTATTGCGGAGAATGTAAAGGGGCTTGTCAGCTTGGGTGATGTCAAGGACATCATTCAAAGGGATTTTTCGTCTGCCAACGGAAACGACTACATAGTGCTTGCCCCCCAAGTGCTTCATGCTGGAAATTATGGCGTTCCCGAAACACGCGAGCGCGTCATATTTATAGGTATCAAACGTTCCGCCTTGAAAGATGACGCACTGAACGCCTTGACACAAGAGAAGATACCGGCAGAATACAATCCTTACCCTTCGCCTACGCATAATTTCAATGTGCATGATGAGTCGTTGGCGTCTCCTGTCACTTGCAGGGATGTTCTCGGCGGATTGCCTGAGCCGGAAGATTCTAATGACCTCTCGCAGAGGAATTATTCAAGGGCAAAATATATGGGTACAAAATGTCAGGGGCAAACGGAAATCGACTTCGACGGACTTGGCCCCACAATACGCTCCGAACATCACGGCAACATAGAATACAGGAGACTTTCCAAGGAGCATGGCGGACGCAACAAAGAGGAACTGGAAAAGGGCTTGCCGGAAAGGCGTCTTACCCCTCGGGAATGTGCGCTTATACAGACATTCCCCCCGGATTATTATTTCGTGAGCTATAAGGACGGAAAGAAGAAATATGATGTCAGTCCGTCGGGTGCCTATAAGGTTATTGGCAACGCCGTTCCTCCCATGCTGGCATATAACATAGCAAGAAGAATACAAGAAGTGTGGAACCTTTATTTTGAATGACATGAATGACGACTTTAACATAATAGCGGTCAGGAAGAAAGACACTGCGCTTGCACATGAAATGTTTGGTTCTCTGATGAGCAAGACGGAAACGTTGATGAACCAAAATGCAAAGAACAACCCCGGCGCATATAAAAGTATCAAACCTGCCGAATTGGAAAAATGTTCGTGTGACACGATAAAAGCGGCTTGCGATGACACTCCTTTTGACCCCAATGAGGTAATACTCGTGTCCGGTCAGAATTTTCCGGACATCGTGGCTGAAAAATATTATGGAATAGAAGTGAAGCAGACAGCCCATGACGCATGGGTGTCAACCGGCAGCAGCATTCTTGAAACTACCCGTGTAAAGGACGTTGAGGACATTTACATGCTTTTCGGCAAGTTGGGCGGCAATGTACCCGAGTTCAGGTGCCGCCCCTACCAAGATGTGCTCTGCGATATAGCTGTGACACATTCTCCGCGCTATAAGATAGACATGGAGCTAAACCGTGACGAAACGATATTCTCCAAGATGGGCGTTGAATACGACGATTTCAGAAAGTCGGACGACAGCATACGGCAAGTGCGCAAATATTACCTTGAGGAAGCCAAGCGCAACGGAAAAAGCGAAATGCCATGGTGGATTACTTCCGAAAATGTCGAGGAAGGCCAGTCTTTCAACATCCGTCTCTGGTCGTCGCTGGATGCAGAAGAAAAGGCTGTTCTCAAAGCAAAGTGCATGATATTGTTTCCTGAAGCTCTTTCACAAAAAAATACAAAGGCAAAGTACAATGGTACGGCACTGTGGCTTTGCTCATACAACCAAGTGGTTAATCCCAACATAAGGGATATGTATTCCGCAGGGGGCATGATTACTCATGTGAACGGAAAAAGGCTGGAGACACCTGTCTCGCAGGTTCTTAACAACGTCGTGACACATTCCGACAGGGTAAGGGAGATGTTGGAGAATCCGACGAAAGATTTGCTCTCGCTCATAGAAGACTATAATCCCGAATTGCTTGACGGCGGCGACCTTTTTGATAACTGGATAAGTCTGTGCGGTAAAATAGTGGGTGACAATGTGCCGCTCAGAGAGTGGATAGGTGAAAAGCCGGTATTCTCTTTCTCCAATAAGACAGAAGAATCTTGAAAAAAGCGTGTCAAGAAAATGCGAACATAACTTTTTCTGCACGTTTGCTGAAATTACAAGGTCGGAACGCCTCGAATGAAAGAGCCGTGCCAACTGCCCCTTTTCACCAAGGAAGCGGAGGAATGTGAGAATGATTTTGAACGGTGGATATTTACATTGAGGAATATGGAGACACTAACGAGACTGCCCTGGGCCGCCAAAAGTGCGGTGTTCAAGAAACTTGAGGAGATTGCCGAAGTGAGCAAGCTTTCGCGTGAGGAACGTGAGAAATATGATGTGGGGCTGCGCAAGTACCGCGACACAATCAGTGTGCTTGAAGGTGCCCACATGGATGGGTTCGCTGAAGGTGAAATCAAAGGTCTGAAAAGGGGGCTTGCTGAGGGTGAAACCATCGGCCTTGAACGCGGCCGTGCCGAAGCGCGTGCGGAAAAGGTTATGATGGCGAAAGCGGTTGTCACTCCTCTATCTTCCAGTTCTCCATGCTTCTTCTGTCTTCGGAGAAATTAATCCCCACCTTTATGATTCTTCTTCCGTCGCTGGCATATATCTTGGAATAATCCTTCCGTTCAATTTGCCTGACGGCAATCTCCGCTGACTTGTTGTATTTCAGCTCGAAGATGTAGATTGTCGCGTCGGTCTTCAGCGCCATGTCGATCCGTCCGTCCGTGGTAGGTTCCTCAACCGTCACGTTTGCCCCGAGCATGGAGAAGATTGTGAACATCACGGCCTGGTAGTGACGTTCGTTGTTGTTGATTATGGTGTAGGGAAACTTGTCGTAGAAAGTCTTGAGGTGCGGCATGAAAGCCTCCATGTTTTCTTCCGCCAGCATATTGTCGGCATACGCAAGAACGATGTCGTCGAAATCGCACAGGTTGTTGGCGGCGTAGTATTTCACAAGGCTTTCGGAGAACCCCTGCCTCACTTCCTCGTTCGGGAAACTGAGACGGTAGAGACGGCGGCGTTTGTCATACTCCTTGATGGTGAGATAGCCGCTTTGGTATAATACGGGTATCGGGTCGGTTATCTTTTCCGTTGGGGCATCAAACCGGCTGTCCTTCACCGAAAGGCTGTTCAGCCGCAGCATGTCAGTTCCGTCCCTTTGCAGCAGTTCTATAAGGAACGTCGGCGTGCCTGACGAGAACCAGTAGCTGTTGAAATCCTTGTCGTCCAAGGCGTTGATGATGCTGTACGGATTGAAGATGTCGGGGCAGCAGGGGCTGAAATGATAGCCGTCGTAATGCTCCTTCAGTTTTTCTATTGTCTCCTCCGTTGTCATGCCGTTGTGCTTGGCCATCGCCTCGATGCCCTCCCTGAAGTCGGTGAGGAGCTGTTCCTTGGTGATGCCGCAGATGTCGCCGAACTCATCCTTCATACTGATGTTCTTGATGTTGTTCAGTTCGCTGAATATGCTGAGTTGGCTGAATTTCGAGATGCCCGTGATGAGGACAAAGCGGAGGTTCCTCTCCTGCGCTTTCAACGGACTGAAGAAGTCGCGCATGATGTCTCGGATTTCGTTCCGTAGCTTTTCGTCACCCATGGCGTCGTGCATCGGGGCATCGTATTCGTCGATGAGGACTACCGCCTGTTTGCCTGTCTGTCGCACGGCTTCCTCAATGATATATGTCAGCCTGTTGCTGTTCGTTTCATCCCTGTCGGTGGCGAGACCGTATTTCCTTTCGTAGGGTGTCAAAAGAGCGTTAAGTGCTTTCCTCACGCTCTCTGCGTCGAAGTATTTGCTTTGGCTGATGTCGAAATGCAATACGGGGTATTCCGTCCAATCCCGCTCCAACTTCTCAATCGCCAACCCCTTGAACAGCTCTTTCCTCCCCTCGAAATAAGTCTGGAGGGTGGACACGAAAAGGCTCTTCCCGAACCGTCTCGGACGGCTCAGGAAATGATACTTAGCGTAATGCGCCAGACGGTATGCCACGCCGGTCTTGTCGGCATAATAGTAGTTCCCCGTAGCGATTTCGGAGAAAGTCTGTATTCCAAGCGGGTATTTCTTTGCCATGTCGTTGCTCTTTCTGTTCAGCCGTCTGCAAAGATAATGATTATTCATGTTAATGGATAAGTTGTTCCGCGTAAAATCGAAGAAATGCGTTCAATCCATCTTTTCCGCCTAAAAATATCCCGACCCCTTGCGGATTGGAATTTTATTCATAACTTTGTATCAAAGAAAAAAAACGAAGCGTAATGTCATCATTCATCAACCCGTTTACGGACATCGGTTTCAAGATGGTGTTCGGACAGGAGGTTTCAAAGCCCCTGATAATCGATTTCCTCAACCTCCTGCTCGAAGGGCAGGAGCGGATAGAGGACATCACGTTCCTCGACAAGGAACAGCCGGCACTGTTCGACGACGACCGTT
>CAVHWJ010000207.1:0-5099 GCA_963639565.1 uncultured Prevotella sp.
CTGCCACGGGCGGCGGATTTATCTCCGACCAAGGATTGATGCAGATGAATATGGGAGGTATGGCGGTGTCGCTTGCCAAGAACGGACTGATGGCCAGCGTCATGGCTATGCAACCTGTGTTTGCCGGAGGACAAATCGTCAATGGCAACAAACTAGCCAGGGTAGGGGAGGATGTCTCTCGACTGCAGCGGAGCATGAGTGAGAATGAGGTGCGCCTTTCCGCCGAACAGTATTATTGGAACATCGTGATGCTCAAGGAAAAGCTCAATACCCTCGACCAGGTGGACAAGCAGTTGGTTCAGGTTGAGGCCGACGCCCAGGCCGCCGTGGATGCCGGCATACGCAACCGCAACGACCTCTTGCAAGTGCAGCTGCGCAAGAACGAGATGCGCGCGGCGAGGATTCAGGTGGAGAACGCCGAGGCGGCAATGAAAGACCTGTTGGCCCAGGTGATGGGACACGCCGGGGAAACGATTGACGTAAACGGCGATGCCACCGCCGCGCCCGCAGAACCGCAGCTGTTCTACCAGTCGCCCGAGTCTTCCCTCGCCTGGACAAACGAATACCGGCTCCTCGACAAACAGGTAGAGGCAAACCGCCTCCAGTATAAGCTGGCGGTGGGCAAGAACCTCCCCACTGTGGCGGTGGGCGGAGCCTACCTTTATAATAACGTGATGGACAAGTCGCAGAACAACCTCGTGGGGATGTTCACCGTCTCCGTCCCCCTCAGCGGTTGGTGGGGCGGCTCGCATGACATGAAGCGGCAGAAGCTGCAACTTGCCAATTCCGAGAACGAGCGGCGCGACAAGGGCGAACTGCTCGTCGTGAAGATGCGCAAGGCGTGGAACGACATGAACGATGCCTACAAGCAAGTTGCCATAGCCCGGGAGAGCATCGCGCAGAGCGAGGAGAACCTCCGCCTCAACACCGACTACTACCAAAGCGGCACCGCCACAATCAGCGACCTCCTCGACGCGCAGACGCTCTACCGGCAAAGCCGCGACAAATACGTTGAGGCGTTCGCCAACTACGAGGTGAAGAAGCGTGAGTATTTGCAAGCCACAGGCAGATAACCGTTCCGGCGGTTTGCTGAAACCTGTTGTCAGACAGTCGGCAAACCGCCGCTTTCCAACCGTTTTGTCGTTTATAGACGATAAAATGACGCTCTTTTTGTCGTCTATAAACGATAAAATCATATTCTTTTCGTCGTTCATAGACGATAGTATTTCCATTTTAAACAACTTTGTTTTAAACAACCTTGTTTAAAATGGATTTTTTATTAACTTTGCGGCGGAAAAGCTACATTCGGCAATTTGGAAGTAACTTTCAATATGTCATTTGCATTTTTCTTTGCAACCATAAGCTAACAGAGTAGAAACTATGGCAAATTATAGGGAAGCCCCCTTTGTGTTTGGCGTGAGAGTAGAAGGCGACGCTTTCACAGACCGGAGGGAGGAGACGGAACGGTTGAAGGCTAATTTTACGTACGGTGTGAATACCATTCTTATATCACCGCGCCGTATGGGGAAAACCTCGCTTGTAGACAAGGTGTGTTCGCTTGTCGGGAGCGAGGACATCAAGGTTGCGCGTATCGACGCTTTTGGCTGCCGGTCGGAAAATGACTTCATCAATGCTTTTGCCACGGCAGTGGTTAGGGCGACTTCCACCAAATGGGAGGAATGGATGGAGAACGCAAAGGTGTTCTTGAGCCGTTTTGTCCCCAAGATAAGTTTCGGACAAGACCCTCTGAATGATTTTTCCCTGTCGTTGGAATATAACGCAAGCAATAACACGACCGAGGAGGTGTTGCGGCTTCCGGAAATGATAGCCCGGGCCAAGGGATGCCGTATCGTGGTGTGTATAGATGAGTTCCAGCAGATAGGCGATTTTCCCGACTCCTTGACTTTCCAGAAGAAACTGCGGGGAGCCTGGCAGTTGCAGAGCCATGTGTCTTATTGCCTGTATGGCAGCAAGAAGCACATGATGGAGCAGATGTTCCAGAACCACAGTTATCCCTTTTACCGCTTTGGCGACCTTTTCTATTTGAACAAGATTGGCGAGGAGGACTGGGTGGAGTATATTTGCCGGCGTTTTGAGGCTACAGGCAAGCATATTTCTGAAGACTTGGCCCGTGAGATTTGTCACGTCACAGACAGGTATTCATCCTATGTCCAGCAGTTGTCGTGGCTTGTATGGCTGAGAACGCAAGAGGCTGCAAGCGCAAGCGATGCAGACTTGCAGTATGCCATCGCCCGGTTGCTCGATGCCTGTGAGCCTTTGTTTATCCAGCAGACCGAGGAACTGTCAGCCTATCAGATGAATTTCTTGCGTGCCATAGTGAACGGCGTTCATACGGGTTTCACCCAGTCTGCCATTCTGAACACTTACCGTCTTGGCACGGCAGCCAATGTCACTCGTCTAAAGAAGGCGTTGATAGAGAAGGATTTGATAACTGTTCCTGCTCCCAAACACTTGGAGATGAGCGACCCGATCTTGGCGTTGTGGCTGAAGAGGAGGGTGTGGAAGGAGTAATCTACAAAGAATTGGCTGTAGATTTGCATGCCATGGGCTTTCCTATGGGTTGGCAGGAAGAAGCATTGTGACAATGATTTGTCCAAAATGGTAATAACATACATAAAAATGCGGCGACAAGAATTACAAAGCGTCGTAATCTTGCCACCGCATTTTCTGTTCCTTCATATTTTCCACTTGGCTTAGGTTCAAATATGATCTAATCGAAGAATTTCACATCATCCCATTCCACGAACGGAATTACTTGGCCGAAAATTCCGAGGCTTACGGTTACACCATCGGGATGTGATTCGTTTTTCAGCACACCTGTATTCCAAAACCAAGACTCATCAAGCTCCAATGTGTTGTGGCTTACAAAAGCCTTTTTTATGGCTTTGTCGTTTAGATTGGCATCAAGATACGATTCTGTAAGGTCGCCCAATCCCGGAAAGAAAGTGTCGGCAAGGTCACTGGCGTTTTCCTTTACGTAATCTTTGGCGCACTCTACGGCATCCTTGGTTACTTCTTTCTTGTGCTTTTCAATAGACGGTTTGGTGTTCCATGCAACCACCATGAGTATTATGGGGAGAAAACTCCAGAGGCATCCCATGCACGAGGACGCTGTGTCCATTGCGTCAGCGGCAGTAAACGAATTGTCACTGGAACCGGTTTCCTTGTCAGGCTTTGCTTCTGCCGGCTTGTTTGCATTGCTAACCAGCCATTCACCGCAGTAACGGCACTTGGTGGCTGTTGCCTTTATCGTTTCGCCACAACAGGGACACGTCTTTGTGTCCTTGTCTGTTTGGGGCGTGTTGTTGTTATCGTTACTCATTTTAACCGTTGTATTTTAGTTTTGAAAACTGAGGGACATGCCATCCTATAGCTATTGCAAAGCCTATTATCGCAGCAAGCCACGAATCAAAGAAAGCGTAAGCGAAACTTCCCCATATCACAGAGAAAGCGACACAGAGTATGATTCTAGTGAACCGGATTAAGGTCAACACTTCGGCAATGACAAAAGCAAGTAAGCTTGTCCCTATACCCCAGTCGTAGTAGGCTACATATAGACCAGCAATGATACCACATTCTACTTGCAACAGACAACCAGATTCCTTTTCGTCTTTCTGTTCTTCCATCATCTCCTTGATGGTGGCTTTATCTACAGTCTCTTTGGCTGGTTCCTGTGGTGAAACCTTTACGCCTGTCGCTTTCTCATATTTCCATTTCTCATAGTCGCCCATCCATTCGCCACAGTGTCGGCACTTGTTGGCTTCTGCCTTTACCCATTCACCACAAGCGGGACACTTCTTCTCCAGCCATTTCCCACAGTGGATACATTTCTTGGCTGCGCTTTTTATCTCTTTACCGCAATAGGGGCAGAGCTTGTTTTCCTGTTCCATTTCTCAATAGTCGTTGTCGTATGAATCGTCATTGAGTGAATCTACCATTTCCTCATCGTTAGGAATCTCTTTGAGTGCTTTTTGAAATTCATTATCCAAGATTTCACTCTGATGAGTCCATACATAATAACCTATGCCTGCAGCCAATATGGCCATACCAACGGTGGGGATTGCCCATTTCCTGAGTGCATCCATGTCGATTCTTGAACTGTGTTCTGAAATGCTAAACACACACGTTGCTATCAGTACATCCGTGATTACCTCAATAACAAAGACGATATATGCAAAAATCTCTTGTGTGTCTGTGCTTGCATCAGCCAATCCTAAGATAAATCCAATAACAAACAATGCGGCATTTGCATATAACATGTAACCCAATAAGTACATCGAGCTGCCGGTACCTTCGTCGGCAACAGCCTCATTGTTTTTGATCAGTTCGCGTCCTAAAAGGAACATGCACACCATCGCTGTAATTACGGCAATCAAAGCGAGGAGTTCGACAATCACCATGTCAGCCTCGTCTTTTATCAGCCCCTCCATAAGGTTGAAAATAATAACAATACCTGTGCAGAACGCTATAAGACCGGTGCTTTTTTCGCATTTGATGCCAATAGATTTAAGCATTATACCCAACATAACGAATAGTCCGCATGAACCTATAATGTCTAATGCGCTACCGAGAGGTAATGGTATTTTGCCAGCCAACACAAGGACTTCTGCAATAAGCCAACGTAATCCAGTGTGACACGTGTCACTGAATCCTATAAGATTGTATCCATAATCGTAGGCAATACCCACTAATGATCCGACCACGGCAGCCACGAATATCCAAAAAGTATAGCGTGCTATGTTGTCCTTGATTTCATCATTCTCCTCGTTTTCGTTGTCTTCTGCTGCTTGAACATCTGTCGGCTCTTGATGTTTTTCTGCCGCAACAGTAGCTTCTTCGGTAGGTGTAGCAGACACCTCGTCAGTTTTTGCTGACTCGTCTGTCTGTTTGGCGGCTTCTTCGCTCTCAAGCCATTCGCCACAGTATTTACACTTCTTGGCTACTGCCAAAATCTCTTCGCCACAGTAGGGGCATTTCTTCATGTTGTCTTCCATTTTTTATATCGTTTAAATTATGTATATTCTGTAATCACTGCTATTTTTACTTTTGCTTCGAAGAATGTGAACCATATATATCTT
>CAVHWJ010000208.1:0-5069 GCA_963639565.1 uncultured Prevotella sp.
AACTTCTTTCGCTCTTGACGAGCGATGAGTCGGCGAGGGCGCCGACCCTCCTAAGCCACCCCAACGAACTACATTTCTTGCGCCCCGCATTACTTATAGCGTCCTTTCGTTTGACTGTTTCGTTTCTTATTATTACCTTTGTCAAGTCTTGCTTGGGATGGTTGGCAGGGTGCTGCCGGCCAAACGAAAGTCCCGGGCTTGGCGTATCTTATAAATTGAAGACGTTTGCTAACGTGTTCTTCTGACTCTTCGAAACGTAGGAAATTTCAAGTGATACTCAGAGGAAGACAGCGGTGGGCGTCTACCCACTGTGTGATATATACACATGGCATAGGTGTGCCCTTTCGTAAGAGAGGGCGCATCCTGTGCTGTCTATATATACCAGTTTGGCGTAGGCATCTGTTGCTCCTTTTCTTGGTATCTATGGTCATCCTACACCTCGAAGAGCAAGAATCGAGCAATAAGATTCCTGCGCCATTCTTTTTATATCATACTGAATCACGGCTGAAGGCGTGCTCTACTGATGGAGAGCCGCACAGATGCAACTACTAACTCTTTTTAGGCGATGGATGGTTTCTGCTTACGGGAATCGGTGGAGTAAAAAAAGGCTTGATGGCTTGGCCATGGAGCTTCCATCGGTTTGGCGTGTTTATGGCAAAGAAACTACAGCTTGGATACAAGGATATAGAGGCCCAGCTTCAGACGCTGAAAAACGGAGAAGTGGCTGCTGCGGAAGTGGGTTACGAGATACTGAAGGCTTTCGGCAAGAGCGACATAGACGTGGCTCGCTACAAGGCTGGCAAGGGTGTGTTGACCAAATTTGACGGACTGCTCATCAAGGGGTTGTTCTGCTATCGGGCCACCACCACGGTACGCCTCACCGAGGAATTGGAGAGGTTGAAAACCGACGAACTGGTGCGCAAGGCTACGCCCAAGATAATAGCCGTGAGCGATGGCGACACAGTCTTAGCGTGGGACACCCGCGAGAGGGACACCTACGAGCAGAAACTGCACAAGATGCACAGCGACTTCGGTTTCTTCTATCCGCTCATGAACGTGGAGCGGGTGCACAACGAGGAAGAGAGCCCTGCCGACGTGAAGGCTGCGGAGAAGCTCGCCAAGCTCCACGACGAAATCAGAGCCTACAACGAATACAACAGCGACGACGACCTGCACGACCTCAACATCTTCATCACTCGTCTGCTCTTCTGCTTCTTTGCCGAAGACACGGGCATATTCGAGGAAAACCTCTTCACGGGGTTCATCCGCCAGTTCACCAAGGACGACGGTTCCGACCTGAGCGAACTGATTGGAGCGGCGTTCCGTGTGATGAACATCCGCACGAGCGACCGTTCGGAGGACACGCCCAAGGAAATCAACGCTTTCCCATACGTCAACGGCGGACTGTTTGCCACCGACATTCCTATTCCAAGGATGGGGCGCAAGGCGAGAAAAATCGTCATAGAGAGTGGCGAACTGGACTGGAAGGACATCAACCCCGACATCTTCGGCAGCATGATCCAGGCGGTGGTGAATCCGGACGTGCGCGCCAAGGAGGGCATGCACTACACCAGTGTGCCGAACATAATGAAGGTGATAAATCCGCTGTTCATGGACGACTTGCGTGCGGAATACAAAAAGCTCACCGACTTCTACGACCAGAAGCGGAATCTCTACGACTTGAGCGCACTCTCCTACAACCAGTTTGTGAGCGAGTGCAAACCCATCATCAAGGGGTGCAACCGACTGTTGGGGCGCATGAGCAAAATGAAGTTCTTCGACCCTGCGTGTGGCAGCGGCAACTTCTTGATTATCACCTATAAGCAGTTGCGCCTCTTGGAAATGGACATTCTGCGACTCCGCAAGAAGTGCGCGCCGGAGCAGATGCTCGACTTCATCGACGGTTCGTGCATCCGCCTCGACCAGTTTTATGGCATCGAGCTCCTCGACTTCCCTCACGAGGTGGCTATGCTCTCCCTCTGGCTTGCCGAGCATCAGATGAACAACAAGTTCCACGCCGACTTCGGTGTGAATGTCGATGCTCTGCCTCTGAAGAACATCAACCAAATCAAGTGTGGCAATGCGTGCAGGCTGGATTGGGAAGTGGTGTGTCCGCACGACAAAGAGGAAGAGGTGTTCGTGTTTGGAAATCCGCCGTACTTGGGGAGCAAACTGCAAACAAAGGAGCAAAAGGAGGATTTAGCATTGGTGTGCGCTTCAAACAAAAGATATAAAGATTTAGACTACATATGTAATTGGTTTGTAAAAGGCCGTGACTTTATATCGGGAACAGTAGCTCGTTTAGCTTTTGTCTCAACCAATTCTATTACCCAAGGAGAACAGATACCCATGTTTTGGCCGATGATTTTTGAACGCAATATAGAAATAGGTTTTGTTCACAAATCATTTAAGTGGTCAAATAACGCAAAGAATACAGCCGGAGTTTCTTGTGTTGTAATTGGGTTGGAAACATGTTGCAATAGGCCAAAACATATTTATGATGATACTTCTGTACAAGAGGTAGCTATGATAAATCCATATTTGACAGCTGGAAGTAGCGTGATAGTAGAAGGATCTTTTGAACCGATGCAAGGATTCCCATTAATGGAAGTAAAGAATATGACTTATGATGGTGGATTCTTGGTTTTTGATGAGTTAGAAAAGGATAAGATGATAAAACTTGAACCTGAAGTAGCTCAATATATAATAAGATTACAAAGTGGAAGTGACTTTATAGAAGGGAAGTGCAGATATACGTTTTGGATAGAAGATGCTGATGTAGAAAAGGCTATGCAATATTCAGCAATAAGAAATAGGGTTGATAAAGTGAAAGAATACAGAGAAAAAAGTGGCGATGTCGCTAAATCTTTGGCTCGTTTTGCTTATCAATTTAGATTCCCGAAGCGAGCAAAAGACCATTTTATAATGATTCCTATAGTAACATCTGAACGCCGTGAATACCTTCCAATCGGCGTATTAGATAATGATACGATAACGACGAATGCAGCTTACGGAATATACGATTCTCCTTTGTGGATATTAGGTATACTTGAAACAAAGCTTCACATGCTTTGGGTAAAGAAATTGTGTGGCAGGTTGGAAACACGAATAAGATATTCTTCCTCCATCTGCTACAACACCTTCCCTTTCCCCTCCATCTCCGAAGCGAAAAAGTCCGAGATAGAGGAGGCTGCAACGGAAGTTTTGCTGGCTCGCGAGAACTATCCCGACAAGACGTTGGCCGACCTATACGACCCAGACAAGATGCCAGAGGACTTGCGTGCGGCGCACGAAAAGCTCGACAGCATAGTGGAGAGTTGTTATCCCGGAGCGCCTTTTGCCAACGACGAAGCCAGACTGGAATGTCTCTTCAACCTCTACGAGAAAATGACGGCAAAGAAGAGACAGTGACCCACAAAAACGACGAGAACTTATGAACAAGCTGAACGACAACATAGTTGACATAAAGTATCAACAGACGGGAACTTCGAGCAACACCAACGCTCTAGGCATGAGGGAGATGCAAGCCAAGGCATACGAGGCTCGCAACCAACGATTTCTGCTGATAAAAGCTCCGCCGGCATCAGGCAAGAGCCGAGCCTTGATGTTTATTGCCCTGGATAAACTCGTGAACCAGGGCATCAAGAAAGTGGTGGTGGCTGTGCCGGAGAAGAGCATAGGCAGGTCGTTCAAAAACACGGACCTGAAGTCGCACGGTTTCTTTGCCGACTGGAGAGTGGCACCATACTACAATCTCTGCGACGCGAGCAACGAGAGCGAGATGAGCAGCGAAAGGACTAAGGCGAAACGGTTTGTGGAGTTTTTCCGTCAGGACAAAACACGGATTCTCGTTTGTGCCCACGCCACCCTGCGCAACGGCATGAAGGAAATAGGCGACGAGGAGTTTAACGACTGTCTCTTGGCGATAGACGAGTTTCACCACACCAGTGCCGACGCAAACAGCGGACTGGGCGACATTGTGCGACGGGTGATGAACCACTCCACGGGACACATTGTGGCCATGACAGGAAGCTACTTCCGGGGCGACGGTGTGCCGGTGTTGCGTGTGGAGGATGAGGCGCGTTTCCATCCCGTAACCTACAACTACTATCAGCAGCTAAACGGCTACCGCTATCTCAAAAACCTCGTGTTGGGCTATCACTTCTACCACGGTAGCTATCTCGACCACATCGGTGAGGTGCTCGACACGACGAAGAAGACCATAATACACATACCGAACATCAACTCGCGGGCACACACGGGGCTGAGCAAATATACCGAGGTGGGCGAAATAATCAAGGTGATAGGCACGATAGAGAGCTACGACAACGACCACAGCGGGATATTCGGAGTGAGAACCCGGGACGGAAGGTGGCTGAAGGTGGCTGACCTCGTGGACGACAAGGGCAACACGCGCAACCAGGTGCAGGCATACTTGCAGCAGATGAAAAGTCGCGACGACATGGACATCATCATTGCCCTGGGCACCGCCAAGGAGGGTTTTGACTGGCAGTGGTGTGAGGAGTGTCTGACCATAGGGGTGAGAGGTTCGCTGACCGAGGTGGTGCAGATAATAGGTCGCTGCACAAGAGACTGCGAGGGCAAGCATACGGCGAAGTTTGTGAACATGATAGGGATGCCCGACGCTGACCAACCCGACGTGAAGGTGGCGGTGAACGACTTTCTGAAAGCCATAACGGCTTCGCTACTGATGGAACAGGTGATGGCGCCCAGTTGGCACTTCAAGACGGTGAAGGATGTGGACAGCGACGAGACGAGTCCGTTTGACGCAAGAACACTGGTGATAGAGGGACTGAAACCGCTGTCGAGCGCAAAGACAAGGCTCATAGTGGAGGAGCAGCTGGACGACCTGAAGGCAAGTGTGTTGCAGAACGACTTGGTGGTGAGGGCCATAAGTGGAAGCACCACGGCGGAGACCATCACCCAGACATTGATACCAAAGGTAATCAGGGAAAAATATCCCGACCTGACAGACGAGGAAGTGGAGGAAGTGCGCCAACGCTTCTTGCTCGACACCATCATCAAGGGCAACGACATTGTGGACGACA
>CAVHWJ010000209.1:0-5048 GCA_963639565.1 uncultured Prevotella sp.
GCCGGCTATTTCGGCAGCCCCTGTTATGTCGTCAGCCAATACAAGAATCATGGTCTTTCGGGTGTTATCGTTTCATTCTCGACAGAGCCATTTTCGTGGCGTAGTCAATTGACAGGAGCATGGCGTCGGGACTTGCCACGCCTTTTCCTGCAACGTCAAAGGCTGTGCCGTGGTCTACCGACACACGGATTATGGGCAGTCCGAGCGTGATGTTCACGCCCTTCGCCGTGGACATCTTCCCTGTCTCCTTGTCCCAGTTGAACCCTACCACCTTGAAGGGGATATGCCCCTGGTCGTGGTACATCGCCACGCAGCCGTCAAACTTGCCGCACTTGGCCTTGGCGAAGAGCGTGTCGGGCGGCACGGGACCTTCCACGTTGAAGCCGCGCCCTTTCAGTTCCTCCACAGCCGGCTCTATCTCCAGCCGCTCCTCGTCGCCGAAGAGTCCGCCGTCGCTGGCGTGGGGGTTAAGTCCGGCGATGCCAATCTTCGGGTTCTCGATGCCGAACTGCCGGCAAGCGTCGGCGATAAGTTCCGTAACGTCGATGATGCGGTCTTTCTTCACAAGGTCGCACGCCTTGCGCAGCGGCACGTGGGTGGAAACGTGGATTACCCTCAGAAATTCGTCGGCAAGCAGCATGGCGTATTTTTTCGTTCCCGTGAAGTGGGCGTAAATCTCCGTGTGTCCGTCGAAATGGTGTCCGGCGAGGTTCAACGCTTCCTTGTTGAGCGGTGCGGTTACTGTGCCGTCCACCTCTCCCTTCATTGCGAGGTCTATTGCCTTGATAACCGACTGGAAAGCGGCGTTGCCGCACTGCACCGCCACCTTGCCCTGCTCGAATGTCTCCATGTCGATGAGCTTCAGGTCAATCACGTCCACCGTACCTAACTCGAACTTGGCTTCCGACACATTGTTTATTGAATGTATCTTCAGGCTGCTGTCCTGCTGCCGCGCCACGAACTCCATCACTCCGGCATCGCCGGTGACGAGGGGACGGCACTTTTCGTATGTCTCCCCAAGACTGAGAGCCTGGAGGATAATCTCCGGTCCGATGCCGGCCGGGTCGCCCATTGTTATCGCCAGAATTGGCTTTGCGTTGTTCATAGGTCTTCTTTTTAATGAGTTAATAGAGACTTTCGTATATCGCCTTGGCATCGGTTTCCGTCACCGTGCGCGGGTTGTTCTTCAGCAGACGCTGCACGTTCATCGCTGCCTTCGCCATTCTGTCCACCGCGCTCTCGGGGATGTCAAGCTCTGTGAGCGTGGTGGGTATTCCGCAGCGTTTCGACAGTTCGGTAATAAATTCCACCCCTGCCATTGCCGTGGCCTCGTCGTCGGCTTTCCTCTCCACTCCGCACGCCACTGCCACCTCGGCGTATTTCTTAGGGTTGGCGCAGTAGTTGAAGCGCATCACCGACGGCAGGAGGATTGCGTTCGACAGTCCGTGGGAGATATGGAACTCGCCCCCCAAAGGATATGACAGGGCGTGAACGGCGGCGGTGTTCACCGGACCGAGGCACAGTCCGCCGTACATGCTGCCCAGTGCCATCGCCTCGCGCGCCTCCTTGTCCTTGCCGTCTTTCACGGCGCGCTCCAGGTTGGCGGCTATCAGCTTTATTCCCATCAGCGCGTACATGTCCACCATGGGGTGGGCGAACTTGTTGGTGTACGCCTCGATGCAGTGCGTCAGCGCGTCCATGCCGGTTTCGGCAGTCACCTTTGCGGGAACGCTCCACGTCAGTTTCGGGTCGATATAAGCCGCGTCAGCCATGAGATAGGTGCTCACCACGCCCTTTTTCAGCAAGTCGCCCTCGTCGAGCAGTATGGCGTTCGGCGACACCTCGCTGCCTGTTCCTGCCGTGGTGGGCATACAGGCGAACCATTTGCCCTTGGCCTTTATCAGTCCCGTGCCGAACAGGTCTTCTATCTCCTGGTCGCTGTCGAGCAGTGTCGCCACGAGCTTCGTCACGTCGAGCACGCTGCCTCCGCCGATGCCCAGGAAACTGTCGGCGGCGAACGACTGCGCCTTCTCCAACACGGTCTTGAAATCCGTTATCGAGGGTTCCGCGCTTATTTCGGTGTAGTATTCTATCGCCACGCCCGAAGCCTCAAGCGCGTCTGTCGTCTCCTTTATGGCCGGCAGCATGAAGGGGAGCGTCACGATGAAGAGCCTCTTGTAGCCCATGCCGAGATAGTCTTCCCTGAATTTCTCTATGCAACCCGTACCAAAAACTATTTTTTGCGGCTGCAACAATGTGATTGGTTCCATGATTATTCTTTTTTTCTGTATTTTATGTTCTTTGTTTATGGGCGGCTTCCGCCGTCATCATTTGTGTGCGGTCTTCTTCTCTTCGAGATAACCGTAGATTGTCAGCTCCTTGTCGGCGAGAGGTGTCTTGAAGAAGAGGCTCGCCACGTAGCCAACCACGAGCACGATTATGTGGCTGTACACGCCGAGCATGTATTTGTGGTGGGTGAAGTTCCAGTCGCCGAGGTCGAGCATCACCGAGTCGCCGTATTTGGTCGATGTGAGAACGGCGTATGCCGTGAAGAGTATGGCGGCGGCGATGCCGATGTAAAGCCCCTGCCAGTTGGCGCGGCGGCTGAACAGTCCGAGCAGGAAGATGCCCACGATGCCGGCTGAGAGTATGGCGTAGAGGCCGAACAGCGTGCCGAGCACTCCCTCGCCTCCCCACGCCACATAGAGCAGGGCGCAGAATATTGCCGAGATACCGGTGATGATTACCGCCCAGCGTCCCACTTTCATCTTCTGCTCGTCGGTCACGTTCTTCTTGAACCTCCCGTAGTAGTCCTCCACCACGATGGCTGATATGCAGTTGATGTCGGCGTCGATGCTGGAGATTGCCCCGGCGATGAGGGCGGCAAGGATGAGTCCCGTGATGCCCACCGGCATTTCCGTCGCGATGAAATAGGGGAACACCTCGTCGCTCTTTATCCCTTCGGGCAATGCTCCGGCGTTGATGTGGTAGTAGGCGAAGAGACAGGTGCCCACGAACATGAACAACGCCCATGTGGGCACGCTGAGGAATATTCCGAGGTATGACGCGCGCTTTGCGCTGCGGTCGTCGCGAGCCGTGAGGTAACGCTGCACGATGCTCTGGTCTGTGCCGTATTTCTGGAGGGCGTAGAAGATACCGTTGAGCACCATTACGAGGAACGTGAGGTGCGTCAAATCCATGTCATACGGCCCGAAGTCAATCTTCTTGTATTCCCCCGCGATGCGGAATATCTCCGCCGGCCCGCCGTCGGTGAGGTAGAACAGTATGCCCACGGCGAGCAGTCCGCCGATGATGAGCAGGAAACCCTGTATCACGTCCATCCAGATGATTGCCTCCATGCCGCCGAAGAACGTCATCACCGTAACCACGATGCCAATGATTACGATAACCCACCGTATGTCCATTCCTCCCACGAACATCGCCATGGCCAGGGCGAGGAGATACAGTATCGTTCCCATCTTTGAGAAATGCTCCAGCACGAAGGCCAGTGAACTGTAAAGGCGCGCCAGCGGCCCGAAGCGACGCTCGAAATATTCGTATGTGCTCAGTCGTATCACCTTGCGGTATAGCGGCACGATGAAGCCGATTAGGCACACGAGCACGATAGGCACCATGAGTCCCTGCACGAGCAGGATCCAGTTGCCGGCGTAGGCGTTTCCGGGGTAGGCCAGGAACGTTACGCTGCTTATTATCGTGGCGAACATTGACATTCCCACTGCCCACGACGGGATGTTGCCGTTGGCGGCGAAATAAGTTTCGGTGGACTTCTGGTTTCTCGAGAAATAGAAGCCCACGCAGAGTGCGAGCACCACCGATGCGATGATAATCACGATGTCTATCCAGTGAAGCGATGATGTTTCCATATTGTCCAGGTATTAGTCAGGTTTTTTACCGTGTCTGCTTTTTACATGTATTTCTTTATCTCCGTGCGTATTCTCTCCGCTGTGTCGCCGTCGAGTTCGGTGAGCGGCGGCAGCATGTAGGTCTCGCACAGTCCGTATTCCTTCATTATCACCTTCAGTCCGGCGAGCGACTGCCCTAAGGTCAGTCCCGCGGTGTTGATCTTGCCCACGGTGATTGTCTCCTGCTGCAATCTCTCCGCCGTAGCCTCGTCGCCCTTGATGCCGGCCTCGAACAAATCGTTGTAAGCCTTTGGCATGAAGTTGCCTACGCTCGGCACGATGCCGTCGGCGCCGAATTTCAGCGCGTGTGCCGAATTGGCGGCGCAACCGCAGAAATAGGCGAAATCGTCCCTGTCGGCAAATATCTTCAGTGCGGCTTCCATTCTCTCCACGTCGTTCTCCGAATCCTTCAGTCCCACGATGTTGGGGTGGTGGCTCAGTCTCTCTATCACGTCGAGCGGAATGCTCATGTGTGTCGTTATGGTGATGTTGTATAGCATGAGCGGCACGCTGATGTTGTCGGCCAGGTTCTTGTAGTACTCATACATCTGTTCGGGTGTCAGCGCGTAGTAGCTGGGCAGTGTGGCGGCGATTACGTCGGCTCCTGCCTCGATGAACATCTTTGCGGCCTTCATCTGTTCGCTGATGCACGTGCCGCCCAGTCCGGCATACACCACGATACGTCCCTTCGCCGTCTCTGCGGCTGCCTTTATCATTTCCGCGCCCTGTTCGGCTGACACGGAGTTGCCCTCTCCCGTTGTTCCCATGATGAGGGCAGAAACGTTGTTCTTCGCGAAATTCTCTACGATTCTCTTCACGGCCTCCGTGTCGATGTTTCCTTCTTTCGTTACAGGTGTTACCATCGGCACCACTACGCCATGGTATTTCTCGTTGATTTTCATGTCTTCTATATGTTATTAGTTGTTTTTTATAGTAATCAGTTTCGGCGGAACATACGAACCGCCCATTATAAGACTGATTATGATTGTAAATGTAACAGGTATTCCGCTAATATTTTTCTGTGTATTAATATAAAAAAGAGGACTCCACAAAAGTGAAATCCTCTTTGCAAGTGACTCCGCTGGGATTCAAACCCGGAACCTTCTGATCCGTAGTCAGATGCTC
>CAVHWJ010000210.1:0-4893 GCA_963639565.1 uncultured Prevotella sp.
GATAGCACAGGGCGGATGACGGAATGGTTCGGCACGCGCCCGATGTAACACATAAAGCAATAACACACATGGAGAAAAGAAGATTACTGGCAGTGGCGGGGATGATGGCCTCCGCAGTCTGCTTCGCCCAAGACGAGGTGACAATCAACCTGTCGTCGGGCAACAAGTCTTACAAGATTGACGACGTGAAGTCGATCACCTTCGACGGTGCGAGCCTAAAGGTACACAAACAGGACAGCGGGACGGACGCTTACCCGTTCAGCGACATCGTGAAAATCAGTTTCGACACCTCGTCGGGCGTAAGCGGCATGAAGGTTGCCGGCGGCAAACTCACCATAAGCGTGGCGCCGGGCAGCGACGTGATACGCATCGGCGGCTACGACGCGAAGACACGCTACGACGTGGCGGTGTACAGCCTTTCGGGCGAGAAAGTGATAGGCATCGGCGGATGGAAGGGCGAGGGCGTGGACATCGCTCCGCTCGCCAAGGGCGTCTACGTGTTGAAAATCAATGATACTACGGTGAAATTCAGAAAGTAAGACCATGAAAAGAAACATACTCCTTTTTGCCGCCGCCCTCGCTGCAACGGCGGCCACGGCACAGACGCAGACCTACCGCCTGACCATAACGCAGAAAGACGGCAGCGTGAACAATATGCTTACCGAAGACGTGACGGAGATGACGTTCGTCAAACTGGGCAAGGTGGCGGCGAAACTCTCGCAGAGATACGCCACGTCCACCTCGCTCGGCGTGAACATCGACGTGGAATACAACGTGTCGAAGGTGAAAGCCGTGTGCGTGCCGGCATCCCGGACAATAGAAGACCCCAAGGCGTATGTCGAGGAGCACGCCGAAGTGTCAAGCCCCTGTTCATACAAGAAAGCGTGGGATTTCCTCACGCCCGAAACGGATTACGTGGTCTATGCGCTGGCATACGACGCCAACGGACTGCCGAGCGAAGTGACCAGTCTCGCGCTGAAGACCGGCAAGGCGGAGGACGACCCCTTCAACGTGGAGGCGAAGAACATCACCACCACGTCGCTCGACTATGTGGTAAGTCCCAAGCAAGACCAAAGCGTGAAATACGTGGTGCAGACCACGGGGCTGGAAATGTACAAAAACTGGTGCGACGACGGCGACAACGACGGCGACGTGTTCCAGCATTTCGTGTCCTACTGGAAAGCCATGGGCAAGGTCTACGGCCAGACGTGGCAGGAGCAGATACAGTATGACGCCAAGACCGGCACCTACGACTCCGAAGCCGACTACAACACGCAGAAGACGCTGCTTTGGGACGCAGACCAGGTGATAATCACCTTCGGCGTGACGCTCGACGGCGAACTCGTCACCCCGATACAGACCACCAAGGTGAGGACTCTCGCCCCCGTGCCGTCGGCAAACACCATAAAGCTGGAGCTGAAGACCAACGCGTGGAGAGACGTGGTGGTGACAGCCACCACGACGAACGACGACACATACCTCGTGAACGTGCAGCGCGCCGAGCTGGTGGACCCGCACCTCAAGGCCGGCGACATGGTGAAATGGCTGCTCAACAGCGGCACCGACTATTCGCTGTACAGCAAGAGCGGAAGCCAGGACTGGGAGTTCGCGCCCAACAGGGGCGGCGAGAAATACTACGCGATAGGCATCGGCGTGGACGCCAACGGCGCGCCCACCACGGAGCCGGTGCTGATAGACTTCGTGCTGCCCGAGGGCAGTTTCTGATACGGCGGCACAATTTTATGAACCATTAAAAAAAACGACAATCATATATGAAAAAGATATTTGCAATGGCGGTAGCGGCACTGTTCTCCATAGCGGCAATGGCGCAGGAGACCGCCGACAAAGCCCTGAAGGTTAAGCTCCACGACAACGACTCCGTGGCAATCCTTCTCAGCAGCATAAAGGACATAAAGATAGAGGAGGTGAAGCCCCTGTCGATGGACATACAGGTGAGCGGCGTTACGGAATCGTCGATGACGGTGGACTTCCCCAAGCCCGACGGTTGCCGCTTCTGGCTGATGTGCATACAGAAGGAGGAGATAACCGGCACGTGGCAGGAGAAGCGCGAGGCGATATGGGCGAAATACAACGACAGGTTTGAGGACTCGCGCTATTTCCAGATACCCAACCTCGACCCCGGCACGACGTACCACATCTACGCGCTGCTGTTCGACGAGTCGGGCGTGGCAGCCGGACTGGGTTACGCCACAGCCACCACATCCGAAAAGAAAAAGGAGAACGACGAGTTCGCCATCAAGGTGAACGAGACCGCCAAGACCTACGCCTCGCTAACCTTCACCCCCAAGGACAACACCATGACCTATTATTATAATGTGGTGTCGGCGAGCGAGCGCGAGCAGATGGTGGCGCAGTACGGCAGTTTGCAGAAAGCCGAACTGGAATACATCAAGTACAATGCGGAGACCTCCGGCTTCACCCTGGGCGAGTGGCTCGGCTATGTGCTCGTGAAGGGTGCGAAGACCGCCGACACGCGCGACATCACGTCGGCCAACCTCACGCCCGGCACCACCTACTACGCCCTCTGCTTCGGCATGAACGCCGACGGCACCTTCACCACCGACCTCTACGAGAAGGAGTTTGCCACTGAAGCTGTCGTTCCCTCGGAGAACGTGATAACCTGCGAGGTGCTGAAGACGTATTCCGACGGCTGCGACGTGAAGACCACCGTGACCAACGACGACCCCTATATCGTGACCACGCAGACCAAGGAGGTGTGGGAAAAATACCTCGCCCAGGCCAACGGCGACAAGAAACTCGCCGCCCGCGAGCTGCTCCGCATATCATACAGCGGATATGCCGACAGCTACACCATGACCGGAAGCATCGACAGCATGAAGGTGTCCACCAGCTCGTCCGACTCCGACTGCGTGCTCATCGTGTGCGGCTACGACGCCGACGTGACGACAGACGTGCAGATTATCGAATACAAGACACTCGCTGAATGACAATGCCCTCATAAGCATTGTATTCCAAACTATAAAGCATTAAAAAGGGAAGAGCCTCAGGCAGGTTATTCCCTTTTTTCGTGTCATATAAACACATAGTGGCTTAAAAGGCGGAATTATTGGAAACTGTAACGTTTTAAGCCAAGAATATTGGAAATTTGTTTGTATTGTCGGTGTTTTAATGTATTTTTGCAAAATCCAAGTAATATTACGTATAAAAAACTTTGTGTATGAAACAGATCAGTTACATCTTCGCTTTTCTCCTTGCGCTGCTCTGCGGCGCGGGAGCGGCGAACGCTGACACGGTGAGTCCCTACAAAATGGACTTCAACACCGAAATCAGCACATCCGCCCACGATTTCAGGGTGGCCATGGGATGGGGACACTTGGTGGAAAGCTCCTCGGGCTGGAGCAGCTACTACGTGGACTACACCTACAGCTCCACCGACGGCGTGGACGGCACAGGCGCACTGAAAGTGGGCAGCCAGTCGCTCGGCAGCAGCTGGAGCAGCAAGACAGTGAACGACCTCCTCGTCACGCCGCCCGTCGCGGGAGCGGTGAGCGTCTACGTGAAACAGGCGTCAAGCTCAGGCACCGTGAAGTTCTACACGGTGACGAAGAGCGGCAGCACCTACAAACGCGGCTCGGAGATAACGCTTGAGACCACGCCCACACTGAGCACTTCGGAATATGTAAAGGTGGAACTCCCCGCCCAGGCCGAAGGCACGCTCGTGGGAATACGCGGCGAAAACGTGTATCTCGACGACTTCGAGGCGGCGAGCGCGGTGGTAGAACCCTACATGGCGATAACGCTCACCAACGTGACCAACCTCAGCGGCGACAGTCCCGACTGCAACGCCGACGGGATGTTCCCCGTGAAATTCAAGGTGGACTACAAGAACGACGGCGAGGCGGACCTCACGCCGGGCATGGAAGGCTACGTGCTTGCCGTGGTACACCAGAACGACACCGTGGCAGTGGGGACATTCACCCCGACCGAGACACTCGCCGTGGGCGAGACAGCCACCGCCACCATTGAGGGACTCGTGGACTACTCGACATACCCCAGCCGCTCGCGCTACGACGTGATGGAGTATGTGAGCGGAACGACAAAATACGGCGCATGGCTTGAACCCGTGGCATACGCCCCGGCGATGCAGCTGCGCTACGACGGCAGCAGGATGGATTCCGGCGCAAGCTATTCCTACGGCATGACGACAGAGTCGGTGGGCAAGTCGTTCACCATAAGGAGCAACGGCGCTGCGCCGCTCACGGTGACGGCCATAACGGTGCCCGAGGGCTTCACGAAAGACCTTGACGCACCGTTCACTCTGGCGGCACACAAGGACACCGTGGTGACAGTGACTCTGGGCAACGAGGTGCCGGGCATCTATTCCGGCGACGTGACGTTAAAGGCCGACGGCGTGGACGACTTCACGTTCAGCGTTTCCGGCACGGTGCTCGACAGTTCAAAGTATTTCGAGAGCTTCGCCACCGAAGCCACCCCCGCGGGAATGATACTCGAGAACAACTGGACGGTGGGCCAGCGCGACTACGCCAGCGGCGAGAACCCCTACATGGCGGTGAACAACCGTCAGACGGAGGAGACGAAACTCATCACGCCGCTCCTCAAAGTGACCGAGGGCGAGAAATTCTCGTTTGACGCGGCGCGCACCGGCTACTACAGTTCCGGCGACGGCGTGTTCCTCAACGTGTATTATTCGCCCGACCGCAAGACATGGACGCTCGTGAAGCACATCTCTTCCGACGAACTCCCAGCGACCAAGGCCAACAGCTACAAGAGCATGGGCGCGCTCGCCACCTTCGTGGTGGACGGCATTCCTGCCGGCAACTGGTATATAGGCTTCGGCGCGGGCTACACCTGCGTGGACAATATCTATGGCTTTGAACTCGTGGACGTGGC
>CAVHWJ010000211.1:0-4883 GCA_963639565.1 uncultured Prevotella sp.
TGCGGAGCACATTCAGGTTCTCTTCCTCGTGCGCCACGTCGAGCAACGGCGCGTCATACTCGTCGATGAGCACCACCACCTGTTTGCCGGTCTGCTTGTAGGCAGCCATAATCAGGTCTTTCAGCCGGAGGTTGGCATCCACCTTGTCGCTCTTGTAGCCGAATTTCTCCTCTTGCTCGTCCAGTATGTCGGCAAGGTATCTCTCGAGCTGGTCCTTCTCCATGTGCTTCCCTCCGCTCAGGTCGAAATGCAGCACCGGATATTCCGTCCACTCCTTCTCCAACTTCTCGATTGCCAGCCCCTCGAAGAGTTCCTTCTTTCCCTCGAAATAGCTCTGGAGCGTCGTGACGAGCAGCGACTTGCCGAAGCGGCGCGGTCGGCTGAGGAAGAAATATTTGCCGTTTGTATGCGCCATACGGTAAATGTATTCCGTCTTGTCGATATAGAGCAAATCGTTCTTTCGGATTTCCCCGAATGTCTGTATTCCGATAGGGTATAATTTCAGTGCCATAGTCTTCTTGTCGTTTTAGTCCGTAGGGAAACTGCCGTGCGTTCCTGTCCGATTGCAAAGATAGCGCAAATCGGACACACTACAAACAAGCTGCTTGTTTTTATTGTCGGGATGCAGCCAATCTTGCCAAAAGTAGGCATTACCCCTGCGCCCTTATCTGCCGCGGCGACGCTCCCAGTTCCCTCCTCACGTATTTCCCGAAGAAAGACAGGTTGTCGAACCCCGTCTCGGCGGCAATCTCCTTTATGCTGCGGTCAGACGAGGTGAGCATGTTCCTGATGTGGGTCACCGTGATGCCGTTGATGATTTCGGCGGCCGTCTTGCCGCTCTGCCGCTTGCAGACGGCGGAGAGGTATTTGGGCGTGATGCAGAGTTCCTCGGCATAGTGTTTCACTTCCTTTCTTTTGGGACATTCGCGTGAGAGCATCTGCGTGAACCGCCTGAATATCGTTTCGGCTGAAGAGAAGCGGTATGTGGAGTCTTGCAGCTGCAGATGCGGCGAGAGATAGTCGTAGAACTCGAAGAGCATCGACTGCAACAGGTGCTTTATGATGAGTTCGTGGTGCTCCAGCCCGGTCTGCTCCAGCTTCCTCTTGATTATGGAGAAGTTGAACACGAAATTTTCCGCCGTCTCCTCTTCCATGTGCAACACCGGGTTGCGGTTGAGGGCAAGTCCGATGTCCCAGTAGTCGCCCGCCATGAAGAAGATTGTCTCGAAATACGCCGGCGACATAATCATGCCGTGGCACTTGAAATCGGGACTTATCATTATGTTGTTAATGAACACGTTGGGATGCCCTATCAGCAGGTCGTTCCTGCCGATGTTCACCTCGCGCCCCTCCACCATGCAGTGGGCTTTGCCGGCGGTGCAGAGCAGCGACACGTAGCTCTCCGCCTGCACGTTCTCTGGATGTCTTTCCATGAGGTTCTCAAAAACGATGATGTCGTTGTCGCCGATGTTCTCAAACTGCTGTATGTATTCCTTTTCTGTTTTCATGCCGTGTGCCGTTTTTGGTTTCTTGTGGCAAAAGTACGGCATTTTTTCCTTTCACCAAGTGTTACGGTGCGGCGTATAAGTGTCCTTATCATCCAATCTTGCCGTTGGTGTGGAACTAACGGACACTTATGTGGCTCTCTTTTTGTCCGATATTGCTACGGGAACGGCTTACTTTGCAGCCGAAATCGGAAAAACAAGACAAAAGAAAGGTATGAAAAAAGCAAGTTATGTTGCCGCCGCCCTGTGCCTGTCACTGTTGGCAAGCTGCGGCAAAAAGGAGATGAAAAATGATGCCGTTGAGGCGGTGAACGTGAAGGAGATTACGGTGGGGCAGGGCAGTGCCTCCGCGTCCGCCGGCGATTTCGGTTATTCCGGAACGGTGGAGGAAGAGAACGGCACGTCGCTGAGTTTCACAGCGGGCGGCACCATAATGCAGTTGCGCGTGAAGGTGGGCGACAGGGTTAGCCGGGGGCAGCTCATAGCCACAGTAGACCCCACCCAAGTGAAAAACAATTACGAGATGGCACATTCCACAAGGGTTCAGGCCGAAGACGCTTACCGGCGCATGAAGCAGCTCCACGAAAAGGGCAGTCTGCCGGAAATAAAGTGGGTTGAGGCGCAGAGCCAGCTGCAACAGGCCGTTTCGGCGGAGAACATCGCCCGCAAGAGCCTCGGCGACTGCAACCTCTACGCCCCTTTCAGCGGTGTCGTGTCAGAGAAATATGCCGAGGTGGGGCAGAACGCCGCGCCGGGAATGTCCGTGGTGAAACTGGTCACCACCGCCACGCTGAACGTTAAGGTTTCAGTTCCCGAGAGCGAGATTGCCGGCATCCGTGTGCGCCAGCGTGCTAAGATTAGGGTTCAGGCCCTTGGCGATAGGCAGTTTGATGGGTATGTGGTGGAGAAAGGCGTAATTGCCGACCCCATGTCGCGGTCGTATAGCGTTAAGATTCGTGTGGAGGGAACTGACAACGCCTTGCTCCCCGGCATGGTTTCGCAAGTGAGCCTCGACAGGATGAACGGCTCTTCGTCGGGCATTGCTGATGCGGATATTGTGATACCGGCGCAACTCGTTCAGATAGCCGACGACAACAGCCGCTTCGTGTGGATTGACGAGGGTGGCAAGGCCGTGCGCCGCAGCATTACCTTGGGTGAGTATAGGAGCAACGGTGTGGTTGTAACGAGCGGACTGAAGAAAGGCGACAGGCTCATCGTGGAGGGACAGCAGAAGGTATGCACTGGGACTAAAGTCGTAATGAAGAATTAAGAATGAAGAGTGAAGAATGAAAGAATGTCTTTGGAAAATGATAAGAATGAATGTTTCGCAAACGAGAATAGTTAGAACGCAATGAAGAAGAAAAGAAACATAGTGGAATGGGCGATGCACTACCGGCAGATTGTAATCGTGGTGGTGTGCTGCCTCGTAGCCTTCGGCGTGTACAGTCTGCCGAATATGCGCAAAAACGAGTTCCCCGACTTCACCATCCGCCAGGGCATCGTGGTGGCGGTGGCCCCGGGCAACACCGCCGAGGAGATGGAGGAACAGGTGACGAAGCCTCTGGAGAACTACATCTTCTCCTACAAGGAGGTGAAGAAGGAAAAGACCTACTCCATGAGCCGCGACGGCATAGTGTATATACAGGTGCAGCTCAACGACGACCTAAACAACAAGGACGAGTTCTGGTCGAAGTTCAAGCACGGCGTTCAGACGTTCAAGTCGAAGCTGCCGCAGAACGTGATGGCCATCGCCGTGCAGGACGATTTCGGCGACACTTCGTCGCTCCTCATCACCATGGAGAGCGAGGAAAAGACCTACCGTGAGCTGGACGAATACATGGACCGCCTGCAAGACCGCTTGCGCGCAATCAACAGCGTGGGGCGCATGACCGTTAGCGGTATGCAGCAGGAGCAGATTTCGGTGGTGATAGACAACGACCGCCTCGCCCGATACGGCCTCTCCGACCAGGCGGTGGCGGCGACACTCTTCCAGAAAGGCTTTTCCACCACTGGCGGACGCATAAAGACACCCGTCTACACGATGCCAATCCACGTGGGCCGCTCGCTCAACAACGTTTACGACATACAGCAGCAAATCGTGTATTCCGCCCCCTCCGGCGTGAACGTGCGGCTGAAAGACATCGCCACCGTGAAGCGTGAATACCCCGAGGCGGAGAGCAAGATTACCAACAACGGCAAGAAGTGCACCCTACTGAGCGTGGAGATGAAGAAAGGGCAGAACATCGTGAAGATGGGCGAGGCTATCGACAGGGAGATGGCCGAGTTCCAGAAGACCTTGCCCAAGGATGTGACAATCTACCGCATCACCGACCAGAGCAAGGTGGTGAACGACAGTGTGCTCAACTTCCTCCACGAGTTGGTCATCGCCATCGTGGCCGTGGTCATCGTGGTGATGCTCCTGCTGCCTATGCGAGTGGCATTGGTGGCGGCGTCAACCATCCCCATCAGCATCTTCATCTCGCTGGGTCTTTACAATGCCTTCGGAATAGAACTGAACACCGTTACCTTGGCGGCACTCATCGTGACCTTGGGAATGATCGTGGACAACTCCATCGTCATCATCGACAACTATCTGGAGCAGATTGGCGAGGGCAAGAGCCGCTGGCATGCTTCCATCGCCTCCACCACCCATTTCTTCAAGAGCATTTTTTCTGCCACCTGCGCCATCAGCATCACGTTCTTCCCGTTCCTCATCACCTGCGTGGGACAGACGCACGACTTCCTTGAGGCGTTCCCCTGGGCGGTGACCATCGTGCTGGGCATCTCGCTCCTTGTGGCATCGCTCCTTGTGCCCTTCATGCAGTTCTTCTTCATCCGCAAACCATTAAAAGCGAAGACTGGGGAAAAGGCGTTCTCCTTCCTCGACGCGCTGCAGAAGTTCTACGACCGGTTGCTCAGCCTCTGTTTCGCCTATCCTAAGACTACCTTGGCACTGGGCTTGGCATCCGTAGCCCTGGGCGTGCTGATGATGGGCAATCTGCCCCAGCAGACAATGCCCAACGCCGAGCGCAACCAGTTTGCCGTGGAGATATACATGCCCACGGGAACTTCTCTCCAGAAGACTTCCCTTGTGGCAGACAGCCTGGAGCACATCCTGCGCCGAGATAAGCGTGTCGTGTCGGTGACATCGTTCAAGGGATGCGGTTCGCCACGCTTCCATACGGCTTATGCTCCGCAGATAGCCGGCAGCAACTACGCCCAGTTTATCGTGAACACGACCGACGACAAGGCGACGGTGGCATTGCTCGATGAGTATGGCGACAAGTATGCCGCCTACTTCCCCGAGGCCAACGTCAAGTTCAAGCAGTTGAGCTACAACGAGGCCACCTGCCCTGTGGAGATCAGGCTGAGCAATAC
>CAVHWJ010000212.1:0-3214 GCA_963639565.1 uncultured Prevotella sp.
ATGAGGTCGTAGCGCTGTTTGAGCTGCACGTCGATGTTGGCGAAAGCGTTCTCGCGGTTGTTGCGGAGTTTCACCAGGTTGTTGTAGATGCTCACCAGCCAGATAACGACGAGCACCACTGCCACAATGATTACGATAGTTGTCATAGTCTTTTTCTTTTTTTTATGCTCCACACCGGGCGTCGCCCTATGGGATGCCGTTAATAAAATTGTCTCGCATCCGCCGTCAAGCGTATGCCTGTAAATGAAAAGCAAAGATAATGCCTTTTGCCAATAGTTACGGTTGCCTTAATCTTAATTAACGGAAGCGTCGGCGTAATTTAACATTCGGTTTTCCGCGGTTTTGACGGATAACGGTAATGAATACGACTGTGCGACGGACTTTTTGCGGAAATGAAAAGCCACTTCGGCGGAATAACTGTACAAAACGTGAGGTTTCCGTCCAAAAATACCGTCCAAAAATCCCAAAAACACGTTAGCGAGATTGCTTTTCCCAGGAGCAAACGATAGCTTTGCTCCTCGAGAACGATAGCTTTGCTAAAAGCGGACTGTCCCTTCTTTCCGTAAAACCGCCATATACCACTGTTTTTCAATAATATAGCGAAACCACCCATAATTCGCGTATTTTCGGCCGAAACGTCTTTCGCCGCCAAATGAGCGATTCTCGCGTCAAGACCAACCCCGATTTTTAACATTTCAGGGGAGGTTTCACCACTGACAAAAACGGAGGGGCTATAAATCAAAATTGAAAATCATGGGAATTAAAAGTTGAAAATCATAGGAATTTATTATTGAAAATCTTGGGAATTTTATAAATTTGCAGACACAAAACCACTATTTTCCTTTATATATATGTATTACAACAGACTTATAGAAAGAGAAATCGAACTGAAACTGAGGACATCCGGGGCTGTGGTGGTAGCCGGACCCAAATTCTGCGGCAAGACAACCACGTGTATGCTTTACCAAAAAAGTTTCGTAAAGCTGAACACCAAACAGTCTATCACCATGGCGCGCATGAATCCCCGGGGAGTGCTCAACGGCGAAAAGCCGAGGCTAATAGACGAATGGCAAAAGGCTCCCGACATCTGGAATCAGGTGAAAGACGACCTGGACTTTGACTACCAGTTCGGCAAATACATACTTACAGGAAGTTCCACCCCGGCGGACAAAACCGAAGTTCACCACAGCGGTGCGGGAAGGATTACACCGGTAAGGATGCGGCCAATGAGCCTGTGGGAATCAAAGGAGTCAAAGGGTACGATTTCATTGTTGGACTTGTTTGACGGGAAGGGCAATTACCCATGGGACACCAACGACGGTTTCACGCTTGACGACATCGCTTTCCTGATATGCCGCGGCGGTTGGCCAATATCCGTGCAAGCCCCAAAGGACATCGCCGTTGAAATAACGAAGAACTATTACAAGGGCTTGTTCGTGTTTGAGGACTGCGAGAACGAGAGGTTCAGGAACAAACGCCCCGACGTGCTGAGGATGATTCTGAGAAGTTACGCGCGACATATATCAACGGAGGCCTCCATCTCGACCATAACGGCTGACGTGCGGCAAAGCAACGAGCGGACAATGGATGCCAAGACTTTTGACGATTACATGGAGGCGTTGAAAGACCTGTATGTGCTCGAAGACTTGCCGGCATGGAATCCGAACATACGTTCAAAGACTTCAATCAGGTGTACCCCTACCCGGCATTTCATAGACACCTCTATCGCCTGTCATTCACTGGGCGTAAGCCCCAAAGACCTCATACACGACTTGGAGAGTTTCGGACTTTTCTTTGAGGATTTTGCCGTGAGAGACCTCTCCATATATGCCAACGCCTTGGGCGGCAGCGTTTCACATTACCGCGACAACACGGGTTTGGAATGTGACGCGGTGCTGCATCTTGAAGACGGCAGATGGGGGGCGATAGAAATCAAACTGGGAGGCGAAGACCTGATTGAGCACGGGGCGAAATCCCTGAAGACCCTGAAAAAGAAGATTGAGGAAAAGAGCGAGGAACAAGCACCGTCTTTCCTAATGGTGCTCACTGCCGTGGGCGGTGCCTACCAACGTGAAGACGGCGTATATGTTGCACCAATCAATCTGCTCAAACCGTAACAGGGCGGAAAATGAAATGCGGCACGGGACTTTGCATCCCGCGCCGCATTATTCTAATCCTTGTTAGCCAAACGCGACATCACCTTGTTATAGTATTTCTGCGTGCCGCGAACGGTGTAGCGCAGACCGCCGTTCCACGAACGGATGGCCTTCTCGATGTTGTTCTCAACATTATAGAAAGACTGGAAGAGAAGGAACATCTCGCGCGACTTGCCAACGTTAAAACGGTCTTTCAAAGAAAAACGTTTCTTGCTCTTGCGCTGCTTCAGGATGTTGTTACATTCCGCCACGAGGACGGGGGTTATCTGCATGGCGCCGACGGAATTGCCGCTTACCGCGCGTGGGTTGCCTTCGCTCTCCACCTGAATTATGGCATCCATCACTGGAGACCAGTCAAAACTTTCCGTCGTCGGTTGGTCGCCGGCCGCAAAGGCGGCGAGGGGCAGACTCATCAATAAAATCAGTAATACAATCTTGCTCTCTTTTAAAAACTTCATAATTATCCGTTTTTGGTATCTGGGCCGCATTGGCTGGGCGAAACGAAAGCTCTGGCCAATACTCTGAACACTGAACTGAACATTATTCCCGCGGAGCAACCTTGAATGAGAGAGAATGGCGTTGCCCCTGGATACCAGTTTATACTATGGCAAAACTCACTTGATCAACGCGTAAGCGGTTATGCCGTTTATTTATTTCGGGTGCAAAGGTAGTAACAATTATTGACATGGGCAAGTTTTCAAGCGAAAACCTGCCCATGCTGTAAACTTTTTAAAACGAGGTAACAGTTGTTAATACACCGTTTTCTTGCCGTCGTGGATGTAAATCCCGCCCCGGCGCAGGGTGCTGACGCGCTGCCCCGTGAGGGTGTACCACTCGCCCCTGCCGCCAGCCGTAGCCCCGCGCTGAGGCAGGGCAATGGACGTGGGATTTGGGCGCGGCGTTATCACGTATGGGTTATCGTCGTAGCCGGGAATGTCGTGGAGGTTGGCGAAGCCAGCCACTTCGGTGGATGTCTCGCCGAGCCAACCGCAATACTGGAAGATGCCGGTGGCGACGCGCACGTAGTCGATGCGGTCGAGATGCACGGGGTAGCCCTT
>CAVHWJ010000212.1:3475-4880 GCA_963639565.1 uncultured Prevotella sp.
GTCAGTCCATGTGCAGCGCCATTTCACGTAGTTGTCCGACACCTCCTCCGTCTCCGGTTTATAGTAGGTTATGGAGAAATCGTGTATCTCCGAATTGAAATATTCAGAGCCGGCGAGTTCATACCACGTCACGTCCTCCAGCCTGTCGCCCACGCCCACATACACGATGCCCGGCTCTATGCTTCCGCCGATTGTCTTGTCGCCATAAACGGGGTCGTTGTCGGCGTAGAAGCCGTTGCCGAGGACGAGAATGTCAGACCCACGCCTGTTCTCCACGGGCTTGTCAAACTTCACGGTGATATATCCGCCGTAGGTGCCGAGCGACACAAGGTAGTTCTGCGCCAGCGTCATCTGCGCGTTTTGGCACACTTCCTCCTGTGTCGTCTCCTCGTCGGCTTCGGGCAGCACATTGACGAACTGCCCCGGTGCCTGATGGAGTTCCACCACCTTGTAGCCAAGGCTTTGGGCGCGGACTGCCCCTCCGCAAAGGAGGAATGCCGCGAGTATCGGGATTGCAGGTTTCATTGCCGTCTCGTTTTTCAGGGGGTTATTCAAACCATTCCACGGCGGAGATACCGCCGCAGTCGCTAAGTGTGTAAGTTATCAGTCGTCCCTCCTTGTCGGCGAAGATATAGGACTTGTGCGCTTGCTCGTAATACGTGCTGGTGATGTCGTCGCCAATGGACAGCGCCACGCCTTTCTCGCCGAGGATGTAGCCGAGGTTGGCTTCGTCGAGGGGCAGAAAACTGTAATTGCAGAAATGCACCTTGCGCGCCGGAACGGTTCCGCCGAAACTGTATGGCACGTAGACATCGGCCTTGGGGATGAAGGCGAGATTTCCCTTCGCACTGAGGTCCGTCTCTACGGCGCGGGCTTCGGCATAGTCCACCACGTTCTTCTCCAGTCCGTTGGAAGACGACAGGATGTTGGCGAGGAATTTCAGGCGGTAGTACTGCAACTGCCCGTTGTCCTCATACGCGTCTGCCGTTGTCACGCTTACCGTCGCGTCCTTGTCCTTCGTCCATGTGCCATCGGCGGTTATCACGCCGGTCTTGTTTATGGTGATATGCTGCGAATATTCCGCGCCGTCCACCATGCGGACGTGGATGTAGCCGTCGAACTTGCGGTATTTGGAGAATGTAGTGCCGTTGGAGGGCACCATGTACATACACGTGCCGCCTTTCCACACGTTGCACTCCGTTTTGTCATACTGGCTGGCAGGGAGTCCCGGGGCTGATTTCAGTTCGGGGTACTGGAAAGCTGCGCTGGCGTCGGTGGCGGTGAAATAGTAGTCGGCTATCACGCTGCTCTCGTCGGGAGAGTCGAAGCGGCAGGCGAACTTGTTTTCAATCTCTTCCGCAGTGGGTTTCACCGTTCCCACGAGAGCGCGGTAAGAGATTTTGCC
>CAVHWJ010000213.1:0-2938 GCA_963639565.1 uncultured Prevotella sp.
CAGCGCCGCCGCATAGAGAATCTCCGACAAAACGAGCATCTTCTTGCTTCCGAACTTGCTTACCAGCACGCCCGAAAACGCCATCATCATCAGCTGGCCTGTGGGTATGGCAAACAATACGCTGCCCAACTGTCCGTTGCTGAGATTTAAAAGTTCCTTTACATCCGGTATTCGGCTTGCCCAACTCGCGAACACCACTCCAGGCACGAAATAGCACGCGCCCACCGCAATCCTCTTGTTCCTGAGGTTTCCGACATTCATGTCCATACTTGTTATTCTTCCAATCTTTGTACCTATTCTAAAAAACGCTGCAAATTTAATCGTTTTCTGAAAAATAAGCAACAAAGCCTTGATATAAATAAACATAAGCCCCGTTTAAACAAACAAGGCTTATGTTTTGGTTTTCCTGTGGCTTACGATTCGCAAGCCGATTTTCACTTTTTATTTCTTCTTGGGATAAAATCTAAGCTGGTCTTCGGGCTCAATCGTAACCTTACTCTCGTCGAGCTTCGACGCATCGAGGCGGAACGTCTTGATAAAGAAATCATACACGGCATTGCGCTTGTTGGGACCGAAGTCGTGGCGTTCCTTTGGCAGATGCACGTCAGACACGTTCTCCTGTTTGCCGTAGAAACCGTAGATGCGCTGCAAGTAGGGGTATTCGAGTTCGGGGGTCGTGGATGTCCAGTCGCCGCCGTCGCTCACAAGTCCGAGAGGCTTGGGGGCGAACATCGCGGCAATCTCCGCATTGCACGTGCCGCCGCCGGAGAGTTGTATCGGCATTCCGCTCTCGCAGGGGCAACCGCCGTCGAACCACGACGAGAGGCTCACCACCGGGTTGGCGGCGGTATAGCGGTCGTCGAGGGCGGTGAGCAACACTGTCTGCGTGCCGCCGCCCGAACCGCCGTTCACTCCCACGCGGGTCTTGTCCACATCCTTGCGGTTAATCATCCAGTCGAGAATCCTTATGCCGTTGAGGGCCTGCATACGGTGGGCTTCGGATGTCTGGTGAGCCGCAGCCCCCACCTCGTCCTCCGACTCGCCCCAACCCCACAGGTCGTAGTCCACGCATATTGCCCCCATGCGCGCCAGCGTGCCGAGCCTCAGCTGCTGCACCTCGCCGTAGCGTCCGTTGGCGAAATGTCCGTTGGGACAGATGATGAGCGGATGCTTGCCCTTTGTGGTGGGGGTGTATATAGAACCCTTCACGGTATGTCCGTCGAGGGTCTTCATGCAGAAGTTCTGCACCGTGTAGCCGTCGTATTTCCTCACCTTGGAGAGCAGCGGCTTCTCGTTGGAGCACCTCGCGAGCATCGGGTCGATGTCCATCCTCTCCCTCACCTCGCGGCGCAAAGTGTCGCGGCGTGCTTCCCACTGCGCCCGGTCGGAGTATTTCGAGGCGAGATAGGGTATGAGTTTCTTGCCGTCGGCCGGCTGGCGGCGCGGATATTCGTAAGGTTTAATCTTATATACGTTGCCGTTCTGCTTGAGGGCGTAGAAATCGAAGGGCTTTAGGATATTGTCGAACGTCTCCTCAAGCGAATACGGACGCACGCGGAAATCGGCGTAGCGGAGTTTCAGTCCCGTGGTGTCCACGTTGTATTTCAGCCTCACGCCAAAGCGTTGCGCCACGTCGTTGAGCACGTCGCCAAGCGGACGCTCATAGTGTGTCTCGAAAGTCTGCGCCCCGCAAGTCGTCGCGGCGAGCAGGGCGGCAGCCAGTATGTGTTTCCTTTTCATCTTTATATAATATGTAGGTGGAAAATCAGAACTTGTAGCTCAGTTTGCCTATCGTGTCGCGCTGCGCCGCCTTCTTGCCGTCGATGAGCAGCGTGAGACCCTTGCCGTGGTTGTAGTGGTCGCCTGTCTTGTCGTAAACCACGGTGATGTTGTGTCCGTGATACATCACGTTGTCCAGACAGAACCAGTCCCACTTGCCCTCCGGCACGAGGGGATTTACCACGATAGAACCGTCAGCCTGTGGGCGCAGTCCGCAGATGCCGGTAATCATCAGGTCGTTGAACGTGGAGTGGTTGTAGTAGCGGCTGCGCTCCTTGTCGCCCATGAGCCACGCGCCGTTAGTCTCGTCGAGGTATTCGCCGATATATGGCCGTCCGCGGTGGTGCTGGCTCTCCACATAGATTTCCATGTCGTGGAAGAACTGCCTGCCGTCCACCACGGGCGCGGCGGAGCTGTTGATGTAGTTGCCCATTGCGGTGAGCGTCTGGCTCGTGGCGAAGGGCCACACCGCGCCGTCCCACTCGCACGTTCCCACGCCGTGGGTGCGGAAGAGCGGCGAACGGCGTTCGCAGGTGGTGAGACCGTAGGGAGCGGAAAAGCCTTTCTCGTCAGAGACCTGTTTCCATGCCACGTCGTATTTGGCGTTGTCGGGCATATTGAAATACCACGGAATGAAACCGATTGCCTCGCGCACTCCTGCCGCCGTGTCGTTTTTCAGCGTCTCGAAGAACGAGTCCTTGCCGTTCCACAGCTTCTGCTCGATGAGCTGTTTCAACTCGTTTGCCTCCTTTTTGTATTTGTCAGCCTTAGCGTTGTCGCCGGCAAGACTGTTCATTTCGGCGAGAGCCATGGCGTTGCCATACATATAGCTGTTGATAGTAGGCCGGGCGAATTTCTTTTTCCTGCCGCCGCTCGCGCTCTCCTCCATGCCATCGCGCACGTCCTCCTGCCAGTACAGTCCGTTGTCAAGGCGGTGAGTATCCTGCCACCTTGCGTATTCCTCTTCGAGCGAGGGCTTTAGGGAGAGAATGAAGTCCTTGTTGCCGTTCACCTTGTAAGCCTCATACACGGCGGCGGGGTTCCACGAACTGAATTTCTCCATCTTCTGCATCGCCTTGCCGTTGTTGCCGTGATACCACGTGTTGAGTATCTGGTTGAGGTATGTGGAATCCCTCAGCCAGCGCGTTTCCATAACGTG
>CAVHWJ010000213.1:3314-4786 GCA_963639565.1 uncultured Prevotella sp.
TCGAAGCTCTGGTCGGCAGGGGTCTCGTTGTTGGGTTCGGCGAACAGCGGGCCGGTGCGGAACACAACGCGCGTGATTGCCTCAACAGGCGTGTCAAACTGCCGCTGGCAAACCTTCTTGCCGTTCACGTAGTATGTCCCGGCGTGCATATCGGTTGAGAGCACCGCCTTCACGCGGTACGTCTCCCCGGCGTTGTAAGCCTTTACGAGCGTGCCGTAGCGCGGTCCGCCCTTCACCTTCATCACTCCCGTCGAGTCCATCACGATGCGCGAGCAGACCTGTCCCTTGTCGTCCACGAACTCAATGTCGAGTTCGCCGTTGGCGGTCTGTCCGGCCTTCACGTCAAACTCCACCGTCAGTTCTTTCGTCGCCGGTATCACGCGCTCCACCTTTGCGTAGTCGTAGGGGTCTTTGTCGGAGAGTTTCAGCCATGCGCCGTCGAGTTCCACCGGCGCCCACTTGGGCGAGTAGATGTTCCAGTCGTTCATGTCGGCGAGCTTGGAATATTTCGAGAAGTCGGCGTCGGCGTGCGCCGTGGCCTTTGTCTGCACGGGCACCGTAACCCTCGACACCCACATGTCCTCCTTGTTGTTGCTGTAAGTCACCCACAGGTTGCCGTCCCCTGGCGTGCCGTTGCCCTCCTGTATGCCGCGCGTGTACTGCATCCCGTAGTTCTTGTAGTTGCCGCCGTGGCGTTCCGGCGTAACCTCGCCGTTAATCAGGTTCAGCGTGGTGTATTCCAGTCCGTCGCCGCTCAGGGATATGGCGAGCGGCCAACGGTATTCCGCCGGGTTATACACCGTGGCGTAAGTGCCGTCGGAGAGCCTCTGCCCCCAAATTTTTCCGGTGGACGTAACGAAGCCGTGGGCGCGTTCCGCCGGCGTGCGCCATGTGTTGCCGCCGTCGTTGCTGATTGAAGTCAGACCGTGTTTCCACAGCCCCACCTTCCAGCCGTCGGGCAGCGTGTAGCCCGAGAAAGCCTTGTAGGGTGTCTTCAGCGGCAGGATGTCGTCGCCGCGGTCGGCCTCCTCAGCCCACTGCATCCGTGCCATGGGATCCTGCATGAGTTCGTCCACCGCCTTTATCAGGTTCTTGTCCTTGGCTTTCTTGTAATAGGGGAAGTCGGTGTTCTTCTCGCTGAAGCCGTGGTTGTAGTAGATGAAATACACGGGTCCGAACGTCCCGTCGGCCTTCACCTCGCGTATCACCCTGCCGATGCCGTTGCCGTCGGTGGGGTTGTCCTTGGGCGTCATCGACACCACGTAGTTGCCCATGGCGAGGAGCTTGCCTGTCTTTTTCGACACATACCACCCCACCCTCTGGTGCATTATCGCCTTCAGGTTCTTGGCTTTCAGTCCGGGGTATTTTTCGGGTTTCTCAAATCCGTCAGGCACGTTGTATTCGGGGAAGAGCACCACGGGGTCCGTCCATGTGTAGCCGTCGGTCGAGGTCTGGAGCATCGTCTTGCCCGG
>CAVHWJ010000214.1:0-4776 GCA_963639565.1 uncultured Prevotella sp.
GCGAGACCGTTACCGTGAAGATGGACGAGCTGCCCGATGCCAGCGGCATCGACGGCGTGCAGACAGCAGCCGGCAAGGTGGCATACAGCAACGGTGTGCTTACCACTGCCAAGGCCGCCAAAATCAGCGTAATGGACGCTTCCGGCAAGAAGGTAGGCGAGGCCGACAACGCCACAAGCCTCTCTCTCGATGCCATGCCGAACGGCATCTATGTTGTCAGTGTGCAGTGCGACGGCAAACTCTCAATTGTGAAGGTACGCAAGTAATCCGCAAGTAATCCGTCCGCCGCGCAAGCGGTGTGTCAACAGATAATACGTCAATCCGGCAAGTCGGAACGAAAGTCCCGGCTTGCCAGATTGTCTTTTTCCTCCGTTTCCCACCGCAGTGCATATCCCCCAAAATTACAGGATAACTTGCCAAAACCGATAAAAAATCAAAGTTTTGGCAACTTATCCGAACCGATACTTTGACAAAACCGTAATTTTTTTTGAGTTTTGGCAAGTTGTCTGGAATGTGAATGAGCTATTCTGATGTTCCAAAGAATATTCAATGTTCTTTTCTTTTACCCATATCACTTACATAAAACCGTTAAAACCGCATCTTTTTCTTGGAATTTTGAAGAAAATGCGGTGAAAAGCTTTCCGTTTAATAAATTTTGTGTTCCTTTGCACACTGGAACGTAACGATAGGAGCATGATGCTAAAGCGAAACGCACACCGTCGCGGTGATGACTAAACGGATATAAAGAAAGGATACGATTATGAAGAAACTTTTACTCTTGGTGGCGGCGACGATTGCCTGTGTTCAGGGCAAGGCCGGTTGGAACACCGACTTGTCGGCAAACACGCAGATAACACCCACGGGCATGAACTACTACGACAAGGAGATGAAGACCAACGCCGACGGATATACCTATATATCATTCGTCACTCCGGCAGACTCCACCACCCTGTGCTACCGACTGCAGATTATCGACCCCAACGGCAACAAGGTGCTGAAAAGCGGCGGCGCGGTGGTTTCGGCGGAGCCTTACCGCACATACACCACATGGTTCAACTATCTGCAGACGGACAAGAACGGCAACGCCTTCTATGCCGTACACGACAACCGCTTTGGCAATGGCAAGTTCCTGCCCACTTTCACCATATACAAATATAGCGTAGCCGGCGAGAAACTCTGGAAAGGTACGGTGCTCAACGACAGCATAGGCAGCGCGTTCGGCAGCGGACTGCAGATGATGTGTACCGACGACAACGGACTGCTATGCACCTATTGCGGCACCGACGAGAAACTGCGCCAGGACTACGTGCTCGTGGAGAAACTCGATGCCGACGGCAACAAGGAGTGGAAGACCACCGTGTTCTACGGCGACTACCTCTCCAGGCCTTACCCTTACGTCTTCGACGCCGGCAGCGGCAAAGCCCTCCTTGTGTGGGTGGACGGTTCGGGAATGAAATCCAACGTGATTGACGTGGCGACGGGTGCGTTGCAGAACAGTGAACCCACAACGGTGTATGACATGGGATATGCCTCGTCGAAGGTGCTTGAGGTAATCGACAGTGCCGTAGGCCCTGACAACGGCGGTATGTTCACCATAATCGACAGCAACAGGCAGTGCCGCTTGGTTTACGTGAAGAGCGACGGACAGCCCGGACTTGGCGGCAGCGCCGACGGCGTAATGCTCGACAAAACCTACGACGAATGGGGCGACCTCAACGCCTCGTCGATGCCGATGCCCGTCTATGACTCTCAGCAAAAGGTGTTCACCTGTTTCTACAAGGCGTTCAGCTATTATTCCAACAAGTACCAGACGCTCTATATGCAGCAGATTGCCGCCGACGGCACGTTGAAATGGGACGGCGGAAAAGTGTATCTGCCCCTCCAGACCGATTACTCCTACGGGTATTTCCGTCTGAAAAGCCTTGGCGACGGCAAGACAGCACTCTTCTATCTAAAGCAGGACAACTCCAACTACGCCGTTACGGGCGAGTACGTCATCTTTGGCAACGCTTGCGACGCAATGACCGAACCGCAGACCTTCGCCGAATCATTGGCGACGAAGACAAACCTCCTCGTTTCTGACCTTACGGCGGACAGCCGCTTCCTTTTGTGTTGGGAAGAGAAACGCTACAACTCCAAGTATTCCATTTTCATGCAGGATGTAACGCCCAATACCTCTGCCGGCATCACCGCCCCCGGTGCGTCTGACGTGGGCAGTGTCTCGCCCGAGGGATATTACACCCTTTCCGGTGTGAAGACCTCCGCTCCGCAGAGCGGCATAACGTTGGTGAAACTCTCCGATGGCAGGACGTTTAAGGTGGCAAAGCCATAATCTGCCGGTCCGATAGGGCAGGGTGATAACGGACTAAGACTTACACAAACATACAAGAACATATTGTCTAACTTAAAATGATGAAGTTATGAAAAGAATTCTACTTGGCGCATCGCTGCTCGTTTCGGCGGCGGCAATGGCGCAGACAACGGTGAATGTAGAGACGGCGGGAACGCTGTCGTCGAAAATCTCGGCTGACGAGAAATACACGATAACCGACCTTACCGTGACGGGAGAGCTGAACGGCACCGACTTCGTGTTCCTGCGCGCAATGGCGGGACAGGACCAGGATAACAACAAGACCGAGGGACAGCTCCAGAAACTCGACCTCTCCGGTGCCACCGTGGTTGCCGGCGGCGACGCTTACTATGTGAAATACGGCGGCAAGGCCGATATGGAATACTACACCAAGGACAAGCAAATGAGCGGATGCCTCTTCGCCAACTGCTCCGCCTTGAAATCTGTGGTTGCGCCCACCAACACCGAGGTGATCGGCGACAGCTGCTTCTTCAAGTGTACGTCGCTTGAGAGTGTCACGTTCCCCGAGACCGTGAAGGAAATCCGCACTTACGCCTTCGCCTACACCGCCCTCCCGTCGTTCACGTTCCCCAAGGACGTGGCGCTGAGCAAGGCGGTGCTCTACAACTGCTCCAAGCTGGAGAGCGTCACGCTGCCCGACAACGTGACGGAAATCCCTGTCAAGGCTTTCGCCACCACCGCCTTCAAGTCGTTCCCGTTCCCGGCTACGCTCGTCACCATTGGCGAGGACGCCTTCGACAGTTCGCAGCTTGAGAGCGTCACCTTCCCATCGTCGCTGCGCACCATCGCCGACGGCGCGTTTATGAACTGCGACCAGCTGGCCACGGTGAAGTTCAACGACGGACTGGAGGCTATCGGCAGCAACGCGTTCTCGTATTGCGGTCAGCTTGCCAAGGTGGACGTGCCTAACAGCGTTACCGACCTGGGCGGAGCGTTCTCTGTTTGCTCGTCATTGACCGAGGCTCATCTGCCCGAAGGACTGACGAAGATTTCCGGCAGTATGTTCGACCGCTGCGACAAACTCGCCAAGGTGAACATCCCTGCCAAGGTGAAGGTAATCGAGGAAAACGCTTTCCAAAACAACACTGCCCTTGCTGAAGTTGCGCTTCCCGACAGCCTTGAGGAAATATGGGACTACGCTTTCGCAAACTGCGAACAGTTCAAGAATATCGTGTTCCCCGAGAAGCTGAAGACTATCGGCGTTTCTGCTTTCGACGGCTGCATTGCTTTGGAGAGTGTCACTTTCCCCGATTCTCTGCAGGAGATACAGCGTATGGCGTTTGAATGGTGCTCAAGTCTCAAGTCGGTTACTCTGCCCGAGGGCTTGACGACAATGGGCGACGGCGCGTTCATGGGTTGCGAGAACCTTGCCGAGGTTAGTCTGCCGTCGAAGCTCGACATGATTCCCGGTATGGCGTTCGTCAGCGACTGGAACCTCAGTTCCATCCATTGCGCCGCCACTGTTCCCCCCACTTGCGGACGCAACGCTTTCGGCGACGTGCCTACCGACACCTGTGTGCTCACCGTTCCTGCCGGTTCCAAGGCTGCTTACGGCGAGGCCGACACATGGAAGAACTTTATGAACATCAAGGAGGAGTCTGCTTCCGGCATCAACTCCGCCGCAAACGCTGCCGCAAAGGTTGAGACATCACGCTTCAGCGTTGCAGGACAGGCTGTGGGTGCTTCTGCAAAGGGAATCACTGTGGTGAAGTTCTCTGACGGTTCGGCAATAAAGACTGTGAACAAGTAACAAAGCTATAAATGCGGTCGGATTAACGGCTGTGTTGAAACAACATCGGTGGATTTCGTGTCGCGGCATTTAGGTTCGCGGTGCGAAATCCATTTTTTATGACAGGAGACCATGCGGTTAAGCTTCCGACTTGTTTTCCTCTTCATTTATATAGTCAGTCACCTGTTTTTGCAATGACGGCAAATCGTTGGTGATGACATCCCACACGACGTTGTTGTCCACTTGGAAATATTCGTGTACGATGTAGTTCCTCATGCCGTTAATCTGTTTCCATGGAGTTTGGGGATGACTGTCCCTGAACTCCGAGGTCAGCATGTTCGATGCCTCGCCGAGAATTTCAATGTTCTTGACCACGGCATAATACATCATGTCATCGGCGATGAAATCTTCAACGGTCTTTCCGCAGGTGTACTTTCTGATTCTTTCCATCGCCTGAAGCATGTGTTCAAGGCGGCTTTTGTCTCTACTCCGTTCTCTCATAAACCAAGATTTTGTCACGTTCCGCAGACTCCCGGGCGAATGGCATCAATGTTCCCTCTGACACCAAATCAACTTTGCGCCCCAAGAGTTCTTCCAAGTCGCTCCACATACCAAAGAATTTCAGTCCGACAGGTTTGCTTTTGTCGAGGGAAACCATTATGTCGATGTCGCTGTC
>CAVHWJ010000215.1:0-3438 GCA_963639565.1 uncultured Prevotella sp.
ATAAAAATTGCCCGTGCGGCAAGGGCCGCCGACCGCATATCAAGCCGGAAGGCGGAGCGCGACGCGGACAAGAAACTCTATGACCAGTTCTATTACAGGCTTGAAGACTACAGCGACGGCGACTGCTACATCTTCGCACGCGACTTTCAGGCATTGCCGCAGCACGGCGCGGAAAAAGACGCCGAGGACGCCGAGGGCATACTCTACGCCGACAAGAAACGCAAGAACGTGTGGATAATCCGCAGCTACGAGGCTACCATGGGCGCGCCCATAGGTTCGTCGCCGGTGATGCTCAACCGCGACGACAGCCACGTGTATATCTTCGGCGACAAATACGCCATAGAGAAAGCCCCTGCCGCACGGCTTCCCCTCGAAGCGGAGGCTCACGACAGCGGGCGCGACTACGAGGCGGAGTTCGACAGGCTCGCCGACGACCTGCGTACGCTGGAGCAGGACATACAGGAAAACCTCTTCGTGGCTGACGACGACATCCTGCGCTTCGGCGAGAACTTGCGCGAACTGTACCGCAGCGTGGCATTCGCCCGGCAGGACGTGCAGAAACTTTACGACTGATGGAGGAATTTAGCAGGGGCGAAGAATACCTCAGAGCCTTCACGCAGGACTACGGAGGGCGCAAGGAGGAAGTGTCGCGGTTCATCAATATGCTGGAACTGTTCTGCGAGACTGGCGAAATCGCGGGGCGCGGTGTGGCGTGGCCCGAGGACAGGCCGTGGCTTGAATACAGCGACCCGCTGATGCAATACCTAACCAAGCTGATGAGCGACCCGGAGATAAAGGTGAAGGTGCTCACCAGCCGCACGTGCGCCAAGGTGTTTCTATCCACCGTTGGGCGGTTCGTCATCGACGTGATGCACCATCAGGCTTTCCTCACACAGAGCCTGAGGGTGGAAGCCGCCGGCATGAAACAGGTGGCAGACATGAGCGACGGCGACGAGCGGCACTGGCAGAAACTCATCGCCTCGATAGGCGAGAAGCGTGACGACGACGGTTTCGACAGCGAGTTCCACAAGGAAATGTTCAGTCTGGGTTTTTCGCAGATGAAGAAAGAGAAGATGATTGACGACTGGAGCAAGTCGGTGAACGAGCATCTGAGAAAGGAAGAGCAGAAACACATCGACAAGCGCGGGACTGGACTGGAGAAGAACCTCAGCCGGATGCTGGAAAACGTGGACAAGACGATGAAGCGCGAGGGCGTGTCCGACGAACAGGCTGTTCAGGCGTGGAAAATGATAAACGGACAGTGGACGGAGACGGAGTTCGTGAAACGGCTCAACGACGTGCGTATTCAGGAGCGGTTTCCGCAAATCAAGGAGGTGGTGATGAAAATGGGGCGCACCGCCGACGCCAACGGAAAAGACCGACTGGCGGTGGCAGACGGACAGAGCATGAAGATAAGCCATTCCGCCGGAAGCGACATCACGGGCATCACCGTGGGGGCAGACTTGGGCAGTCTGCTGCCCATCGAACTGGCGACATACGCCGACCAGGACATGGAAGACCTCTTTTTTTACCGCTACACGCGCCACCGCTTGCAGACCTTCGACTACAAGTCGCGCATGGCGAAGCCGTCGCGGCGGCTGAGTTTCGTCCATGCCCGCAGGGTGGGTCCGATGATTGTCTGCGTGGACACCTCGGCGAGCATGTACGGTCCGCCGCAACGCATCATAAAGTCGCTTTTGGCCCTGCTTGAGGAGAAGGCCGAAGTGCTGCACCGCGACTGTTATCTCATTGACTTCTCCGTAAGCGTCAAAGCTATCGACCTGAAGCTCCGCACGAAACAGAACCTGTATGAGAGCATCGGACTGGAAAAGAAGGTGGCGACGTTCAAGAAGGGTCATGTGCCGTTCATCGGCGGCTGTACCGACGCCCACGGTATGCTCGACGCCACTTTCCGTATGCTCGACAACGAGGGCGACGCATACGTCAATGCCGATGTGCTGTGGATTTCTGATTTCCTCATCCCCATGGCGAAAAAGGATTACACCGCCAAGATGCAGCTCTACCGCAAGACAGGCACACGGTTCTACGGTCTCTGCATAAGGCCAGCCGGAGAGAAAGGTTCCGACTGGTCTCCCTTTTTCGACAAAATCTACAACATAGAATACCGCACGGTGAGGAAATACTGACCGTCGCTTTTCAAGCCCCAAAAGCGCGAAAACACCGTTATCTTGGGCGAAAACCGCCCTTTTTGACCCAACTTTCGCCCAAGATAACGGTGGTTTTTGAATATTCGTTTGTATCTTTGCCACAGCAAAAAGAGCGGACAATATGGACAAACTGATTGGCAGAAAGAAAGAAACAGGACTTCTCGACAAATACTCGGGCAACAACAGGGCGGAGTTTATCGCCGTCTACGGAAGAAGGCGCGTCGGCAAGACGTTTCTCATAAGGAGTTACTTCAACGACACGTTCGATTTCTACGCCACCGGCATCATAGAGGGAAGCACGCAGGAGGAGATGGAGGCGTTCAACGTCGCCCTCGCCAATTACGGACATAAGGGCAGGAAAGCGAAGACGTGGATAGAGGCTTTCACCTTTTTGTCGCAGCTGCTGAAGGAGAAAGCCGCACGGAAAACGTCGCCCGTCGTTGTGTTCATCGACGAACTGCCGTGTTTCGACACCCGCAAGTCGGGATTCATCCATGCCCTGGACTTTTTCTGGAACAGTCAGGGCAGCTGGATAGACAACATCAAGTTCATCGTATGCGGTTCCGCCACGTCGTGGATGATACGCAACGTGATAAACAACAAGGGCGGTCTGCACAACAGGGTGACGCACGAGATGCACCTCCGTCCGTTCAACCTCGGACAGGTGGAGGAATACCTCAAGGCGCACGGTTTCAAGTGTTCGCGGCTTTCCACGCTCCAACTGTACACCGCCATGGGCGGAGTGCCGTATTATCTCAGTCTGCTCGACCCGCAGGAGAGCATATCCGACAACATCGACCGCCTCTTCTTCTCTGACAACGGGGAGATGCGCATCGAATACCGCCGGCTGTTCTATTCGCTCTACAAGAACCCGGAGGCATACCTCAACATCGTCAATCTGCTGGCTTCCTGCAAGCAGGGGCTGACGAGGAAGGAAATAGCGGAGAAACTGAAACTGCCCAACAACGGACACTTGGGCGACTTGCTCGACGACCTGGTATATTGCGACTTCGTGCGGCTCTACAACAACGGTCTGCGGCAGAACGGCGGCATCTACCAACTGATAGACCTCTACACGCTCTTCTACCACCAGTTCTGCAAGAAAAAGACCACCGACAACCATTATTGGCGCAACCTGTTGGGCACGCCCACGCAGAACACGTGGTACGGTCTGTCGTTTGAGCGAGTGTGCCTGTGCCATATCCGTGAAATCATCCATGTGCTCCACCTCGACACCATCCATACGGAGTTCTACTCTTGGCGCAGCAAG
>CAVHWJ010000215.1:3692-4771 GCA_963639565.1 uncultured Prevotella sp.
CTTGTTTTATGTGTCCGGGGAATAGGTTTCGGCTTGCCGTATCGGTTTTGTTATGAGGCGTGGCAAACGACGGCAAGTCTATATTGATTGGAAAACATTGAAAACGGTTTCCTTTGACGTATCGGAAAGTATATCTATATTTGCAGACAAAAGAGAATAAGTATGGAACAGCTTGACTATAACCGCATACACCTCGCCATTATGGCAATAGAAAAGGGGGCGCAGCAGATGAACATTTCCGCCCAGGAAATGTACAGCCGTCTGAAAAAGCAGGGGCTTGTACACAATTTCCTGTTGCCCTATTATGAGGAACTGCACACGCAAAGCCTTGACTGGTTGGCTGACACAACAGTCGAGACGCTGAAGAATTGGGAGGCGGCGAAATGAGGCTGTTCCATGGTTTACTCCGGCTTTACCATGAACATATTGACGGTCTTGTTAAACTCAGAAACGTAGTCCACGAAATTCGGATTGTCCTTTCTCAAAATCATCGCCGCATAATTGTCAACACCTTCCAAATCATGCACGTTTGCAACCATTATCATATATTGGTCCTTCTCATTGGCGCAAGCGAACCATGACTCAAACAAGCGGTTTCTCATCGCTTGTCTCCGGTCGCCTGTCTCGCAAATATACAGCAGCGCGACTTCGTTTACCTCAAAGAAATTGTCAATAATCGCAATTATGGTATCCCTGACCTTCGTATCTCGCGGAGACTTTTGGCGATTGGCATTATTGATGTTAAACATGTAAGCCTCTGATTGCTCCAACAAATCATCAAGGTCAAAACTTACGGCAATGTCCACCCCGTAATCAGTCACAAAACGGTAGGTGTTGGGGCTTGCCACCATTGCGACTTCGTATGGTGAAACCGTATTTATGGATTGTAAAGACAACTCGTTCATCTCACCACACATTTACGAACTTTGGCTCTTCACCTGTGCGGTCAAGATAATCTTTGCGGAGCATCTGTTCAAGTTCAGCCATACGCTGTCTTTTCCGTTCCTTTGCCTCCATAAACCTTTTCATTGCGGCATCACGCTTTTCCCAAAAATCCTTTTCAATGAAATCCATAGTCG
>CAVHWJ010000216.1:0-1301 GCA_963639565.1 uncultured Prevotella sp.
GCGTCGTCGAGCATCTCCACGTCGTCCATGCGCGCCGTCTTGAACGTCTTGTTCATCCCCGACGCTGGTTCGTAGCATCTCACCTCGCGGTTGCCGTCCATTAGCATGAACGGTTCCACGAGCCTGTCGCGCTGCGTCTTGCTGTGGGGCGAGGAGTAGCCTTTCAGCACCACTTGCTTTTCGTATTTTATCGCCTCGTGCAGGATGCCGATGTTGTGCGCCGCTTTCTCGTCGGCCTTGCCGTCGTCGAGGATGCCGAAGTCATAGAACCTGTCTATTTTCCTTTTCAGCGTCTCCGCCACGGCGTTGTTGCGCCCTGCCTTGTCGAGCAGCCGCCGGATTGTTATCGCCTCGTCTTCGGTGAACGATATGCGCTCCACGAGCCGCCCGAAGAACGGCGACGAACGGTCCACGCTCCAGCATCTGCCGTATTTCTCCACCTTGAACCCCGTGTCGCGCAGGAATTCGAGATAGTAGTATATGCTTCTTCTCGACATATTGAGTTTGTCGCAAATCTGTTCCAGCGTGTAGCTGCGGTTTTCGGTGAGCAGCATGATGAGCTGCAGTTCCTTTTCGAGTTTGTCGTGGCGCATTTCCTTAGTCCTTATTATATATAATAGGTGAAAAACAAGTCTTCTTTTATCCCAACAACGCCAAACCCCTCGCTTTATTGTGGAAACTATCCCGAAATCCGAAAAAGAAACGGACGAAACCCTGTGAAGCCGCTTGCTCCAGAAGGTTTCGCCCGAATTTATTGTAAGGGTGGGGGAGAAAAGGACTTCCCCAGCCGCTTTTCAGAATGTCTGTTATTTGATGACCACCTTTGCCGTCTGCCTGTTGCCGTTGGCGTCGGTTGCCACCACGATGAACACGCCCTTGCCAATCTGCGATGTGGCCACTGCCTGTCCGTTCGCCTTTGCCACGTTGCTGCCGTTGGCGGCGTAAACGCTGATGCTCGTCGCGCCTTCGGCCTTGATGCAGCCGTCGCCCGGCATAATCATCATGCCGTTGGCGTTGCCCGTGGCAGACTGTATGCCCGACGCTTTTGCCACCGTCACCTTGCACGTGGCCGAGATACCGTCGGCACTCACCGTGATGTCTGCCGTGCCGTAGGCCAGGGCGTTCAGCGTGAACGTGTGGATGCCCTTTTCGTTGCTGTCTTCGCTCACGCTCACCACTTCGGGGTTGGAAACGGAAACGGTAACTGCGCCGCTGTTGTAGCCGAAGGTCATTGCCGTGAGCTTCTCCGTGTCGCCCTTTTCCATTGTCAGGCTGCTCTTGTCAAGCTCAATCACCTTCAT
>CAVHWJ010000216.1:1533-3242 GCA_963639565.1 uncultured Prevotella sp.
GCCTCGCCCTCGGTGTCGTTGGCTATGGTGTGGCCCACGATGCGGTGCAGCGAGCTGTCCGTCGTGCCGTCGCCGGTTTCTATGGTGCCGTTCACGATGTTGCCGCTGATGATAACGTCGGTGCTTCCGCTCCAGTCTGCCGACAGCGAACCGATGATTCCGGCTGCCGAATAGCCGCTCCACGATCCCGAGCTCTTGGCTTTCACCGCGCCGTCGAAGATGCAGTTCTTCACCGCCGTTTCGGTGTTGCTGCCGTTGATGCCGCCCACGGTGTTGTCGGCAACCACGTTGGCCCTCACGTGTGCGTCGGCAATGGCGGATTGCATCGCCGCGCCCACTGCGCCGCCCACGTTGTTGCTTCCGGTGATGCTGCATCCGTCCACCGCAGCCGCCGTCACCGCGGTGCTCGTGCGTATGTCGCCGGTGATGCCGCCCACGCTCGTGGCGTTGGGGGTGTTTATTTCGCTGTCGTTGAACGACACGCTCGACAGGGTTGTCTTGAGCGCGGCCTGGCCGATGATGCCGCCCACCTCGCTTGCCGAAGCGTCGCCCTCGATGCTGCCCTCATACACGTGAACGTTGCTCACGTGGGCGCTGATTGCGCTCGCCGCGAGGACTCCAGCCTGTGAGTTCTGTTCGTTCAGCTTGATGGCAGGGTTGATGAACACGATGTCCTTCACCACGGCGCTGTCGGTCAGTTCGGTGAAGAGTCCCACGCCGTAGTCGGTGGAGTTGATGTTGAGTCCTGTTATGGTGTGGTTCGCGCCGTCGAGCTGTCCGGTGAAGGAGCTGATTGGCGTCCACGAGGCGTTGGCGTTGTTATAGGTGGCGAAGTCGATGTCGTTGGCGATTTTGTAGCTTGCCTTCGGCTCGTTGCCCACCTGCATCAGGTCGCCCACGCTGGCGATGAGGTAGGGGTTGGCCTTGGTGCCGTCGCCGCCGGCGTTGAACTTGGCGAGGGGCAGACGGTAGAACTCCACGTCGTAGCTGCTGCTGTTGTCGTCGGTGTATGAGGCGTAAAGCTCCTTGGTGTTGTCGCCTGTGCCGAAGCAGCCCATCGACGATATGTTGCCCTTGTCGCCGTTGGTGAAGGTGTAGAGGATTTCGCCGTCCTCGTTGCCCACCATGTATTTGTTCTCAAGTCCCGAGCCGCTCGTCTTCGCCACCTTTGCCTGGAAGAAGAACTCCAGTTTGTCGTCTGTGTTGAAGAGATACGGGTCCATGTAGGTGTCGGAGAGCGTCAGACTGAAATTCTCCGCGCTGGGGCCCAGGTTGAACTTCGTGAAGTGGTCGATCTTCAGGTTCTGGTTGAGCCACATTATCTTGGCTATCACGTTGTTCGCCTCGTCAGTGTCGCCCTGGCTTATCTTCACCACATATTTGTAGTCCTTGGCGTTGCCGTAGCGGTTGAACACGGTGCTCACGAGGTTGTCGTCGATGTATGCCGGCACCGTCTTCGTCTCGTCCACCGAGGGGATGTTCACGATTTTTATCTGCTGCTGCTCCTCGTCGTCGTCCACATACTGCATGAAGGCCATCTGGTCCTCAGCCCCGGGTATCGACTTGAGCTTGAACCACGTGTTGTACACGCCGTCGCAGATGTCGCTGATTTTCTTTCCCGTGTGGTCGTATGCCACGAACGAATAGCGGTAGTCGTCCACCTTTGTCGTCATGTCGAAGAACGTCACCACGTAGGCGAGGCTGCCGTC
>CAVHWJ010000216.1:3474-4764 GCA_963639565.1 uncultured Prevotella sp.
GGGTCTCCGTCGATGTTGTAAATCGTGAGCGGCACCTCGTCGTTGCCGTAATAGGTATAGTCCTCGTCCACCACGAACTCCTTTTCCACCGCCGGTTCGCTGCTGCCCCACGACGCGGGCTTGTAGACATTCACGTGGGCAATGGTCGCCATATACGGCGAACCGTCGGCGTAGGTCTTGCCCTCCACCTCTTCATACACGGCGTTTGTCACCACGAGCCGCTGGTATTTCGACCACGAGTTCTTCACGATGTTGAGGAACACACCCGCGCCCTCGAACTCCATCGCCTTGGTGCCGTCGAGGTGATACACGTAGGTGTGGTATTTCCCCTGGTAGTTGTTGTCGGCGTTGCCCGTCTGGTGCAGCTCCACCAGGATTTCGGAAGTCTTGTCGTTCAGGTCGAAGAATTTTTTTGTTATCGTGCCGTAGGGCGTTATGGCGTTCACGGTCATGTCGCTCGGCACGTCGATTGTTATCTTGCCGGCGGAGTTGTGCTCGCTGTCGAAGATTTCAATCTCCGCCTTGCTGATGGAGGCGTTCCACGAGTCGTCGGTGTAGGTGGTGTTCATGGTGTAATACCACACGTTGCCGTCCTCGTCGTTGAGGAAGTCCACCGTCTCGCCTTTCATGTTGGCATACGGTGCGGCGCCCTCCGCTGCGGCTTCTGCTGCCTTGCTCTGTGCGTTCTTGAAGCCCACCGCCCTCACTCTCGGTGCGGCGTGTACTTTCTTTTTCAGACTGTTCACCAGTTCCGTGGCGGCTTTCTTCTGTCCCGCGTTGATGATGCGCGCGGCGTTCACCGTGTTGCAGCACAAGCTGCCGGCAATCATCAGTGGCAGACTGTAAATGATGACATTTCTCATTAGCTAAAAGTTTTAGTCCTGTTATGCTTGTTTGTTCTCTAAATTTCCTGTTTGTGTTATAAAAACGAATATTTGTCCGTGAAAAACTTTCTTTTTGCCTTTATTTTGCAAAAGTATATTATTTTTCTTAAATCGCTACGCTCCGCCGCCTTATTAAATGTTTATTAACAGACTGGGGCGTTTGATTTAACAACTGCCTTTCCGAGTTCTTTACACGTAAAAGCCCCAAAACATTACTTTTCTTCCCGACGAAGCTCAATTCCGCCGCCGTCTCCGCCAACGGAAAAGTAAAAAACCGCCGTTTCTTGTACGAAAACCGCCTTGAAAAATCCCGAAAACCGCCGTTTTTCATTTTCCGAAGTGTGTTTTCCCGGGAGCAAACGATAGCTTTGCTCCTGGAGAACGATAGCTTTGCCAAAAGCGTCCT
>CAVHWJ010000217.1:0-4665 GCA_963639565.1 uncultured Prevotella sp.
CCGTTCACCTCGGTGTCATAACTCGGCTTCATGGCCGAAAGGTAGATGCCCGACGTGTTGTTGTTGTAAGCCTCGGCGTGTTTCCACACACGGTTGTAGTAGTCGCCGCGCGGGTTGTAAGCCTTTATCGAAGAGTGGGTCACCACGAAAATCGCCTCGTCGTTGCTCTTGTTGTTGTTCTCGTCGAACACCTCGTCCACGTCGTCGTAGAGCTTCAGCCCGTAGGTCGCGGCGTTGGCGATGAGGTCGTCGGCGGCAGCCTTCGCCTTCTGCAGATACTGCTTGCTCTCCTCCTGCGTCAGTGCGGTGCAGTTGCCCAGTCCGTCGGTGTAGGATGCGTAGGTGAGGCAAGCCTTGGCATAGAGGTGGTAGGCGGCGGCGCGCGTCACCCTGCCGTAGAGCCCCTGCTTGGGCGGCAGATATTTCATGGCGAACTCCAGGTCGCTGAGTATCGTCTTGTAGAAATCGTTTACGCTGCTGCACGTGAGCGTCCTCGTCTCGCCTGAGATGGGTTCGAGCGGCAGGTATTTGCCTCCCCACTGCTCCACGATGTTGTAGAGGGCGTGGGCGCGGATGAAATGGGCCTCGCCGGCAAGCTCGTTCTTGTCGGACTCGTTAAGCCCGGTCACCTTGTCGGCGTAGGCTATCGCTCCGTTGCACGCGCTGAGAGTGCCGTAGAAGGCATTGTAGCCGTCGTTGAGCATGCCGTTGGCCGACCCGTAGTCGTCGTAGCGCAGTATCTTGCTCCAGTTGCCGTTGGCCCCCGTGGGGTTGGCGTCCTGCCAGATGTCGGTTCCGGCTTCCGCCACCATCAGGTAGGTGTCTTCCGACTGCCCGTAGATAATCCTTATCATGTCGTAGTAGCAGTCGTTTATCTTCTTCTCGAAACCCGCGGCGCTCGTCCACTCGTTCTCCGGGGTGTTGCCCGACGGGTTGTATTCGTCGAGGCTGCATCCCGTGGCTGTAACCAGCAGCGACGCTGCGGCGATCGACATCACTTTATATCTTTTCATTGTATTCTTTAGTTAGTAGGTTTCTTTTGGGGGTAAAGGACAACGCACTGTGCCCGCCCCCTTTTCTTTGTCTTTATGCCATATCACCCTTGACGCAGATACGTCAGAACGACACGTTCACGCCGAACACGAACTGCTTTGACAGCGGAGTGTCGTCGTCGTCGCCGCCCTTCTCTGGGTCGTAGTCCTTGAGATACTTGCACTTGGTGAAGATGAAGGGGTTGTCGGCGGTGAAATACACGCGCGCCTTCTGTATGCCCACCTTCTTGGTGACGCTCTTCGGCAGGGTGTAGCCCAGCGTGATGTTCTTCACCTTGAGATACGAACCGTCGAAATAGTTGCACCACTGCTGGTTGGGGTCCTGTCCGTTGTTCATCGTGGAGTTAGGCGCAGGGTAGCGGGCGTTCTGGTTTTCCTCAGTCCAGTAGTCGCAGATTGCGGGCGACGGACTGAGGCCGTCGGTGCGGTACCATCCCGTTATGCCGTAGTTGATGGTCCAGTCCCAGCGCATGATGAGGAGCACGCTGAGGTCGAAGCCCTTGTATGTGAAGCTGTTGTAGAGGCTTCCGCTCCACTTGGGCGTTGAACTGCCGAGCACGAAATAGTCGTCGGTGTTATACTTGCCGTTGCCGTCCTTGTCGGTGATATGCACCTGTCCCGGCTTCTGGCTGTACTTTGCCGCCTCTTCGGCCTGTGCCGTTCCCCATATCCCAGCGTACTGGTAGCCGTAGTAGGTGTGGATTGGCTGGCCCTCGATGAGGTAGTAGCTGCCGAACTGCAGCGGACCGTCGCTCGTGGTCTTCTCCACGCGCTCCTTGTTGGCGGCGAACTGCAGTGTCGTTGTCCACGTGAACTTGGGACCCACGAAGTTGCGGCTCGTGATGCCGATTTCAACACCCGTGTTGCGCGTCTTGCCCACGTTGCTCCACATCGAGAACGACTTTGAGCCTGAACCGCCCAACTCGTAGGGCATGCTCTTCTGATAAATCACGTCCTTGGTTATGGCGTCATACCAGTCGAAGGTGAGGCTCAGGCGGTCTTTGAAGAGACCCACGTCGAGACCGAGGTCGGTCATGTAAGTCTTCTCCCATCCCAGTTCGTCGTTGCCAAGGGTGAGTCCGTAGCCGCTGTACGCCACGGCCACGTCCTGGAAGCCGAAGATGCCGGTGCGCGTCACCGACTGCGTGGCGTATTCCGCCGCACCCGCACTACCTGTGACACCGTAGCTGGCGCGGAACTTGAGGTTGGAAACCTGCTTCACGTTCTGCATGAACGGTTCGTCGCTGATGCGCCATGCCACCGCTCCGCCGGGGAACACGTCCCAGCGGTGTCCCTTGGCCATGCGCGAGTCGCCGTCCACGCGGGCGTTGAGGGTGACGAGGTATCTGCCAAGGTAACTGTAGTTGATGCGGCCGATATATCCCATTGACTGGCTCTGCACGTAGCTCGAAGCCACTTCGGGAGTGCCTGTCGAGGCGCCGAGGTTGTGGTAGCCGTAATTGTCGGAGTCGAAGCCGTAGGCCGTGGCGGTGGAAGTCTCGTATTTCTTCTTCGACCATTCGGTCACGGCGGTCACGGTGATGTCGTGCTTCTTCTGGATGTTGAAGTTATAGGTAAGGATGTTCTGCCACTTATAATTATAGGTGAACTTGTTTGGTATCTGCGCCATTACCTTTCCGCTCTCCAAACCCTGGTAAGAGTTGGGGCCGAGGTAGGTGCCCTGCCGCGCGTTGCGGAAATACCCTCCGAGCACGCTCTTGAACGACAGTCCCTTGATTGGTGTCAGCTCCAGATAAGCCTGCGGCGCGATGCTTATCGTCTTGATGTTGTTCACGTAGCTGCTGCTCACGTTGTCGGCCAGCGGGTTCATGCTGCCGTCGCCGAGGGGATAGCTCACGAGGTTGCCGTCAGCGTCGTAGGGTTCGCCCAGCGGCGGCATGTTGAGCACGCGGTTCCAGATGCGGCTGTACCGCTTGTCGTTGTTTGAATACATGGCGTAGAGGTTCACGCCGTATTTCACGATGCGGTTCGCCCGGAAGTCAATCTTGGCGCGGGCGGAATAGCGTTGCAGCTCGTCGCCCTTGAGCAGTCCCTCCTGGTCGTAGTAGCCCAGCGAGAAATACGACGTCACGCGGTCATTGCTGTAAGACGTGCTCAGGTTGTAGCTCTGCGTCTTGCCGGTCTGCGAGGCGAGGTCGGCCCAGTTCACCCACTTGTTCTTGTCGATGAGTGCCTGGAAGTTGTCGGGGAAGAGCGGCGTTGTGGTGTCGTCTGCCTTTATCTCGCCGCCGTTGATGAGGGCGTGACGGCGGAAGTCGATGTAACGCTGCCCCGTGTTCACCTCGGGGAAGCTCGTTATCACGTTCCAGCCGTAGAACGCGTCGAAGTCGATGGAGAACTTGTTTTTCTTGGGCGACTTGGTGGTGATGATTACCACGCCGTTGGCGCCCGCGGCACCGTAGACCGCCGTGGACGACGCGTCCTTCAATACCTCGATGCTGGCGATGTCATTGGGGTTGAGTTCCTCGTATTTGCCCTCCATGCCGTCGATGATGAAGAGTGGCTCGTTGGAGCCGTTGATGGAGCGGTTGCCTCGCAGCGTCATGCTCACTCCGCCGCCGGCGTCGCCGCTGGAGCGCGTGATGTCGAGGCCCGCCACCTGTCCCTGTATCGCCTCAAGGGCGTTGCTTGTGGGGGTGCGCGTGATGTCGTCGGCCTTGACCGAAGCCACCGAACCCGTGAGGTCGCGTTTCTTCACCGCGCCGTAGCCCACCACCACGAGTTCGTCGAGGGTGTTGTCCTCGGGCTTCAGCGTCACCTTCAGCTGTCCGCGTCCGGCTTTCACCTCCTGCGTCAGGTAGCCCATATACGACACCACGATCGTTGTGCCGGGCTTGGCGTTGAGCGAGAAGCGTCCGTCGATGTCGGTGGCGGTGCCAGTCTTTGTGCCTTTCACCATTACCGAGGCTCCGATGAGGGGCTGTCCAGTTTCGTCGTAGACCACTCCGTCCACGGTGTTCTGCTGCACGGCCATCGCCGCGGCGTTTCCTTTCTCGTGGAGCGGTGCGCCGGCCATGCCTGGCAACGACGCCAACAGCATCGCGAGGGAGAGGGAGGCGCACAATGCACCTTTCTTCCATGCGCTCACGCCGGCTCCGTAAAAGATTTCTTTTTTCGTTTCTTTCATAGTTAGCACATTTGATTATGTTATACGCCATTCCGTTGCCGGAAATGTCTTTCATTCCTGTGTCGGGATGTCGGTCAGTGTGTTTTTGCCGATAGTTTCTGCCTATATAACTCCCTGCGCCGTTTTTTGTAATTCGTTAATAAATCGCCGCAGCCGTGCTTTTGCCAAAAAGTGAAGACAAATATCAAAAATAAGAGTTCCGCCGTTTTCAAAAGCAATGTGGATGTTGCAAAACAGGAGGTAAAAAAGGGCATTTTAGCGGCTACCAAAAGCACACTTTTTCGAGGCAATTTGAAATATTTGAACTAAAAGCCTTGAACCCAATAAATTACGAGATTTTCACGTTTCCACAAACACGTTTTCCAAGGGACTTTTCGTGGAATCCTGCACGTTTTCCAAGGGACTTTTTGCCCATCCTTGCCACTTTTCCAAGGGACTTTGTTGAGAAATCGCAAAAAGAAATGG
>CAVHWJ010000218.1:0-4654 GCA_963639565.1 uncultured Prevotella sp.
ATATTATGAAAACATCAATGAGCGAATGGATAAGCGGCGTGATCGGCGGCGGACGGACAGTGGCGGTGCCGATAATGACGCATCCGGGCATAGAACTGATAGGCAAGAGCGTGAAGGAGGCGTGCTGCGACGGACAGACGCATTATGAGGCGATAAAGGCTCTCGCCGAAAAATACCCCTCGGCGGCAGCCACGGTGATAATGGACCTCACGGTGGAGGCGGAGGCCTTCGGCGCGCAGATACACTACACGGAGGACGCGGTGCCGGCAGTGGTGGGGCATCTGCTCAACGGCGCGGACGACATAAGGAATTTGAAAGTGCCGTCGCTCAGGGAGGGCAGGGTGCCGGAGTATCTCAAGGCGAACCTCCTCGCCGCGCGCGCCATAACCGACCGTCCCGTGCTCGGCGGCTGCATCGGACCGTTCTCGCTCGCCGGAAGGCTCTACGACATGTCGGAGATTATGGTGCTGATATACCAGGACCCCGACGCGGCGCACACGCTGCTCGCCAAGTGTACGGAGTTCATACTGAAATACTGCCGCGCGCTGAAGGCTGCCGGTGCCGACGGCGTGGTGATGGCGGAGCCGGCGGCGGGACTGATGTCCGATGGCGACTGCAAGCGTTTCTCCTCCGACTACGTTAGGTATATCGTTGGCGAGGTGCAGGACGACGCGTTCAGCGTGGTGCTCCACAACTGCGGCAACACGGGCCACTGCACCAAGGCGATGGTGTCCACGGGGGCCGCCGCCTACCACTTCGGCAACAAGTGCGATATGCGCGAGGTGATAAACGACGTGCCGCCCACGGCTCTCGCCATGGGCAACGTGGACCCCGTGTCGATGTTCAAGGAAGGCACGCCCGAGGAGATGTACGAATACACCGGCCGTCTGCTCCGCGACATGGAGGGACATCCCAATTTCGTCCTTTCGAGCGGCTGCGACACTCCGCCGCACACCCCGATGCAGAACATCGACGCCTTCTTCCGCGCCCTCGACGACTATAACAAGTGACTGTCACAAGGCGACCGCTTGGCGGCGTGAAAACCGCAAAAAGTGGCGATAGGTGTGCTAAATCCATGTTTTTTTATGAGATTTAGCACACCTATCGCCAATTTTTCACCTTTTTCCCTTATTTTTGCCATAGGTTTGGGGCGATGCCTTGCACTGGTAGCAAGACAGAAATCCCCCTGATTATTAAAACTCGATGTGGCGGTCTTTAGGAGACCGTCCATTCAACAAAATACATACAATATGGAAAACAGAATAACAAAGCTCTTTGGGATAGAATACCCTGTGATACAGGGCGGAATGGTGTGGTGCAGCGGATGGAGACTGGCGGCGGCGGTGAGCGAGGCCGGCGGACTGGGACTTCTCGGCGCGGGCTCTATGCACCCCGACACGCTCCTTGAACACATACGCAAGATGAAACAGGCCACGCGGAAACCGTGGGGCATCAACGTGCCGTTGCTCTATCCGGAGATTGACAAACTGGTGAGCATCATCGTGGAGGAGGGCGTTAAGATAGTGTTCACCTCGGCAGGAAGCCCGAAGAAATACACTCAGATGCTCCATGCCGCCGGCATCACCGTGGTACACGTGGTGTCGAGCAGCAAGTTCGCCGCCAAATGCCAGGAGGCCGGCGTGGACGCTGTGGTGGCGGAAGGCTTCGAGGCCGGCGGACACAACGGCCGCGAGGAGACGACAACGATGACGCTCATACCCCAGGTGCGCCGCGCCACCACGCTGCCCCTCATCGCCGCCGGCGGAATAGCCTCGGGCCAGGCGATGCTTGCCGCCATGGCGTTGGGGGCGGAGGGAGTGCAGTGCGGCACGGTCTTCGCCATGAGCGAGGAAAGTTCGGCGGCGGAAGAGTTCAAGGCTCTCTGCACCCGACTCGGCGAGGGTGACACCATGCTTGCGCTGAAGAAAATCGCCCCCACACGTCTGGTGAAGAACGCCCTCTACGACAGGATAAAGGAGGCTGAAGACAACGGAGCCGACGCAGACACCCTGCGCGAGCTGCTCGGCAAGGCGGCATCGAAGCGCGGCATCTTTGAGGGCGACACGGAGAACGGCGAACTGGAAATCGGACAGATAGCGTCGGCCATAAAGACCGTGGAGCCGGCCGGCGAAATCATCCGCCGCATGATGCAGGAATACGCCGAGACAAGGCGACGGCTGACCGAAAACGTGTGATTTTCCTACCTTATATATATAAGGTTAAAATAAAATCGCTACATTTGCACTTTGGTTGCGACAGGCGGTTGTCCTGTGCGCCATATATATTTAAGGTGTAAATACGCCAATGAAAGACAAAGAAGAGAACATACTGAGCAAGATAAAATATCCGCAGGACTTGCGCAAGCTGCCGGTGGAGAAGTTGCCGCAGGTGTGCGACGAGCTGCGCGAGGACATCCTGAAGGAACTGTCGGTGAACCCCGGACACCTGGCTTCGAGCCTCGGCGCGCTGGAGATTACCGTGGCGCTGCATTACGTCTTCAACACGCCTTACGACAGGATTGTGTGGGACGTGGGGCACCAGGCTTACGGCCACAAGATACTCACCGGGCGGTGCGACACCTTCTGCACCAACCGCAAGCTCCACGGCATCCGTCCGTTCCCCTCGCCCGAGGAGAGCGAATACGACACCTTCGTGTGCGGCCACGCCTCGAACTCCATTTCGGCGGCTCTCGGCATGGCTGTGGCGGCGAAGCGGACGGGGCATGACGACCGCCGCGTGGTGGCGGTGATAGGCGACGGCGCGATGAGCGGCGGACTCGCCTTTGAGGGGCTTAACAACGCGTCAGCCACGCCCAACGACATGCTTATCATCCTCAACGACAACAACATGAGCATCGACCGCAGTGTGGGCGGCATGAAGCAGTATCTGTTGAAGCTCAACACGAGCGAGACCTACAACAAGTGGCGTTACCGCGTGGCGACGTGGCTGCGCTCCAACGGCATGCTCGACGAAAACCGCCGCAAGGGCATCATCCGACTTAACAACGCTTTGAAGTCGGCCATCAGCCATCAGCAGAACATCTTTGAGGGGATGAACATAAGGTATTTCGGACCGTTCGACGGTCACAACGTGGTGGAACTCGTACACACGCTGCGCCAGCTGAAAGACATGAGCGGCCCCAAGCTGCTCCACCTCCACACGGTGAAGGGACACGGCTACGCCCCAGCGGAGAAAGCCGCCACGATATGGCACGCGCCGGGACTCTTCGACGTGTCCACCGGCAAGCGCATAACCACGGAGAGCGGCGACGAACCGGCTAAGTACCAGGACGTTTTCGGCAACACGCTCCTCGAACTGGCGCGGCTCAACAACCGCATCGTGGGCGTTACGCCAGCCATGCCAACCGGCTGCTCCATGAACATAATGATGAAGGAGATGCCCGGACGGGTGTTTGACGTGGGCATCGCCGAGGGACACGCCGTGACGTTCTCCGGCGGCATGGCGAAAGACGGACTGCTGCCGTTCTGCAACATTTACAGCGCATTCGCCCAGAGGGCGTATGACAACATAATCCACGACGTGGCGATTGCCAACCTGCCCGTGGTGATATGCCTCGACCGCGCCGGACTTGTGGGCGAGGACGGGGCGACGCACCACGGAGCGTTTGACATGGCGGCTCTGCGCCCCGTGCCTAACGTCACCATAGCCTCGCCCATGGACGAGCGCGAGCTCCGGCGGCTGATGTTCACTGCGCAGTTGCCCGGCAAAGGCACTTTCGTGATACGCTATCCGCGGGGCAGGGGAGTGTGCGCCGACTGGCGTTGTCCGTTGGAGGAGATACCCGTAGGCACGGGACGCAAACTGCGCGACGGCGACGACGCGGCGGTATTGACGGTCGGTCCCGTGGGCAACAACGTGGCTAAGGCCATCGGCGACAGGTCGGTGGCTCACTACGATATGCGCTTCGTGAAGCCCCTCGACACCAAGTTGCTCCTCGAAGTGGCGCGGAAATACAATAAAATCATCACCGTGGAGGACGGCGTGAGGCAGGGCGGCTTCGGTTCGGCGGTGCTCGAATGGATGGACGACAACGGCTTCCGCCCCGACATAGTGCGCCTCGGTCTGCCCGACAACTTCGTGGAGCACGGCACACAGGCGGAACTCCAGCACATAGTGGGCATCGACACAGAAGGCATCGCCCGCGCCATAGACGAAATACTGAAAAAGGCATGAAGATTATCATAGCCGGAGCTTACGGCATAGGGTCGCACCTGGCGAAGCTCCTTTCGAGAAACAACCACGACATAGTGCTGATGGACGAGAGCGAAGAGAGGCTCGAAGACATCAGTCCTGACTACGACCTGCTCACCATGCACGCCTCGCCATCGAGCCTGAAGGCTCTGAAAGAGGCAGGGGCGGAACAGGCCGACCTGTATATCGCCGTGACCCCCGACGAGAACCTCAACATGAACACCTGTGTCATGGCGAAGGCCGTGGGGGCGAAGAAGACGGTGGCGAAGGTGAACAACTACGAGTTCGTTGAGCCGGAGCTTTCCGCCTTTTTCGAGAAGCTCGGCATCGACTCGCTCATCTACCCTGAGAACCTCGCCGCCACCGACATCGTGAACGGACTGAAGATGAGCTGGGTGCGCCAGCGGTGGGACGTTCACGGCGGCGCGCTCGTGATGCTCGG
>CAVHWJ010000219.1:0-4619 GCA_963639565.1 uncultured Prevotella sp.
TTCACCATAACCTTCTTTGTGGAAACCTTGCCGGCTGCCACGCTCTTCACGATGTACATGCCCGGAGCGAGAGCCTTGGTGCTGTCGCCGACCATGTTGCCCGAGAGGTCGTAAACCTTCTGGCTGTCGGCTGCGTCGTCGGTTGCGATGCCGTCGATGCCCGACGGTTCAGCCACGCCCCATGTCACGTCGTCCACGTAGTAAGTAGCTGAGTTGTCACAGCCGCGGATGCCGGTGAAGCGGAAGCCGATGAAGAACACGTCGTCCACGTCCTGTCCGGTGAGGTTCACCGTGTAGGGATACCACTTGCCGCTCTCGTCCTTTGTTGAAGGCATGGTGCATTCAGGCATGGCGGCGATGCTGATGTTGTCGCCTTCAGCGGTGATGTAGCAGAGTTCGAGCTTGTCGGCCTGGTTGTCCTGCAAGTAGTCGCCGCGCACCTTGAAGGTGAACACCTTGGTAGCAGCGTTCTTGAAGTCGAGGGCAGGAGTGACGAGCAGCGTCACCATTTCAGTTCCCTTGCCGCTTTCGATGCTTGAGTCATACGGAGTCACCTTAGCCACGTGCTGATTGGCACTCTCCGTGTCGTAGTCGGGCATCGTGTAGCCCCACCATGCGCGTGTTCCCTCGTAGGCGTTGTTCACCCAGCCTGTGAGGGCGACGGGCTTGTTTTTCTCCACGTTGTCGAATGTCTCGTTGAGCACCTTGAGCGGGTTCTCCTTGCTCAGGTCGAGAGCCTGTCCCTCTTTCTCCTCCACTGGAGTGTCGCCGGTGACGGTGGCTGTGAGAGGCACTTCCACTTCTTCCATTCCGAGCGAGTAGAAGATGATGGCGTTGGTGTATGTGCCTTCCTTCTCGTTAGAGAAAGACACCTTGAGCGTGGTCGCGCAGTTGCGCAGGAACATGCTGTTGCCAAGCACGAAGCCGTTGGCCTCTTCGCCGGTGTATTTGAGTTTTGCATAGAGGTAGTCGGGCAGGTTAGCCGATGTCACCTTTACCGTAACGTCAGCCTCTTCGCCGGCTTTCACCTTGAACTCGGGAATTGTAGTCGGATCAACCGCAACCACCGGCGGGTTCTTCTCGTCGATTGCGTAGCCGCTGATGGCGATGAGCTTGCTGTAGTTGGCGATGCTCGGACATTCGATGCTCACGTAAGCCTTGTGAACCTTCACCTCGTCGGGATTGTAGGTCACGGTGATGTCGGTCTCCGAAGAGCCGGCTGCTATTTCTGTCTGCGAGAGAGAGAACACGTCTGCCGCCGCGCCGAGGATGCTCAGTGTTGTCGGCTCTGTCATGTTCTTGGCAGAGATATGGATAGTACCCACTTCAACCGACTTGCCCTTCACTCCTGCCACCTGTGCGAACGCCTCGTCGGGTGTCACCGTGATAACCGGAGCTTTCACGATGTCTTCCGCGCCGCGCGGACCGATAATCATTGAAGAAGATGTGAAGAGACCCGTGAGCGAAACCTCGTCTGTCGGGATCTCTGTTCCGATGAGCGAAGTGCCTTTGAAGATGCGCACGTTTGCCTCGTTCTCGCCGTCGGTGACAACGGGCTGTGTCATGCCTTCGGCGAATGTCGCGCCCTCGGCAACGTCCTTGAATTTCAGTCCGCTTACCTTAACGAGCTGCTCGATGTAGTTGCCCGGGTTAGCCTTCAGTTCGGCGAGAGTAACCTCTACCGGAGTTGTGGCGTTGCCTGTGGAAACGGTGGTGCCAAGGTCGCCTGTCAGCTGCTGGGCGATAATGTTGTTGTTCATTGTCGTCAGGCTGAATATCGTTCCGGTAACCTTGTCGCCGATGTTGTATTCCTTGCTCATGGCAGTGAAAGTAGACAGTGCCATGGCGCCGCTCTTGTCCTGCAAATAATAATAAGGATGTGTCTGGCCCTTGTCGATGAATGTCACCACAGCCTCGCCGGTGTATTTGAACGCCGTTTCTTCTGTGGCTTCCTGACTGTAAATCTCTTTCAGCGTGGCGAGCTTTGTAATAGCCACGCCTTCCCATGTCACTTCCGTCACGATGTCTTCCGCGCCTTCGGTCTTGAAGGTAATCTGGGCGGAACCGTCGCCGGCTGTGTATTTCAGCTTCAAGGTGAGAGGCGCGCCAGTCTCGCTCATCACGTCAGCGGCGGCGAGGGTGGTAGAAGAAAGTGTGATAGCGTCGGAGTTGCACTCCACCGTCACGTCGCCCTTCAGGTTAGAACCCTTCACGTCGATGGTCTTTTCTTCCTCGTTTTCAGCGAAATTCGCGTCGAACTTCACTGTCGTCGGAACTTTCAGTGTCGGGTCGGTGCTCGTTTCGCTCTTGCCGAACAAGCCTCCAAAGGTGTCGGAAACGCGGAGTGAACCGACGTACAATTCGGGAGCTGCGTTAGAGGCGTTTGTACCCTGTCGCAGTTCTATGCCTTGCAAGCCATAGCTTGCCCTTGAGCCATCCTCAGAATGGGCGTCGGCGTTAGCCGGCTCGTTAGAGTCTATTGCGGGATTGACATAGAGGTCTGCTTTCTGCACGCCGCTGGATCCCAAACTCTCAATGGTGTATTTCACAACCACCAAGTATGTGGTGTTTAGCTTCAGCGTCTTTTCCGCAAAGTTGATGGTAGTGTTGCCTCGGCTTATGCCCACCTTCACCTCGTCGGCGTTGTCGCTCTTGCCTATGAAGAGCCTTCCCAAATCAGTTGCGCTGAATTTGTCAGCGGTTATTTCGTTCTTTTTTGTCCTTGGCACAAGTGCCAAGACGTAAACATTGCCTGTACCGTTGTCGGCATTCGTTATTTCCGGTGCTTTCGTCACGTTGATAAGTGCGGAGTAGTATACTGTTCCGCTCGTGATTCCGTCCGCCTCGGTAGTGAATCTCTTCACAAGGTCTTGGTCCGTTGTGGATAAACTGGCGAGTTTCACGCTTTTTGTCGGAGCATTTTCCGCATCCGTGTAGCCGCTGTACGTCAAGGAGTTTTCAACAACCTCAATCGGGTTTTTGGCGTTAGTGCCAAAAATCAGCCAGTCGCCCTTTCCGTGCAACTCTCCCACTTCGTAGTCGAAATCATCCTTGAAATCCACTGTTTGCGCCGTCGCCCCTACCGGAACGGCCAGCGCCGCCACGAGCAGCATCCACATCAATGCCACCGCAGCCCTTAATGATTTGTCTTTTTTCATGTCAGTTAATGTTGTTTAGAAAAATACAAGGCATTGACGTAATACCTTGATATGCTTGCAAATTTACGCTTTTTCAGACAAACCGCAAAACATTGCCCTATTTTTTCAGCAGCCACTCCCACACCGGCACCGCTTCAACCGTGCGTCCTCCCTCCTCAATCACCGCCTTGTAGTCGCGCGTCACGATGCAGCCGCGGTAGCCGTCGAAGGCTCTGAGGAATTTCAGCATTCCGCCCACCTCCCTCTCGTAGGTCGCGCTGTCGTTGAGGCTGTAAGCCACCTGTATCGCCAGTTTCGCCGACGGCACGCAGAAGTCAATCTCCGCGTTTTTGTTGTAATAATACAGCAGCGTCTCCTCGGGCGTGTTCCTGTATCTGCGGTTAAGTTCCACCGCCACAACGTTCTCCAGCAGTTTTGTCTCGCCCTGAAACAAAAAGAGGTTGAGGATGCCGTTGTCGGCTACATACCTCTTCTGCAAGGTGGATTGCTCCGTCATGGGCGACGCGAGGTTGGGTATGGGGAAGAAGAGGTAAGCGTCTTGCATATACTCCAGGTAGTCTTTCAGTGCCGGCATACTTATCGTGTCGCCGGTGGACTTCACCATGTGCTGGAGCCTCGACAGCGACGACGGCTGCATCACGCTGTCGGCGAGTTTCTTGGCGAGGAAGCGGAACACCCTCGGGTTGCGGATGTTGTTCCTCTCCACGATGTCGCCGATGAGGATTTTCTGGTATAGGGCGTTGAGATATTCGCGCTTGTCGGGCTGCTCGAACGACTCCGCTATGCCGCCCTGCCGGAAATAGCCGTCGAAGAGGTTTGCCGCCTCCGACCGCTTCTGTGGGTTGAACTCCCAGTTAGCGTCGAGTTCCACGTTGTGGTAGTCGAGGTATTCGGCGAAAGAGAAGGGGAAAATCTCCTTAGGGATATATCTGCCGCCAAGCGTGGAATACATTTCCTTGCCGAGCATCCGCGCGTTGCTGCCCGTCACCATCACGCGGTATTGCGAGTCGGCGAGCCTCCGGGCGAATTTCTCCCACCCCTCCACGTTCTGTATCTCGTCGAGATATACGAGCGGATGCCTGTCGGGGTAGAGTTCCATGTAGGAATCGAGTATAACGCCCAGTTCCTCCGCCTTGACGGAAGACAGTCGCTCGTCCTCGAAATTGATGAAAAGCACGTCCTGTGCGGTGATTTCTCCGCGTGCAATCCTGTCCTGTATGTCCTGGTATAGGAGGTAGGATTTCCCGGCACGCCTCAGTCCCACGAGGATATAGTTCGACCTGTCGCCGAAGGTGAAGTCGCGGTGCGTCAGCTTGTACTCCGGTATTGCCGTTTGCTTCTCGATGATGATTCTCTTGACGATTTGCTTGTCCATACTGGAAATATTTTAAACTATACTTTGCAAAAATACGAAATTATTTCAAAGTATAGTTAGAAATAATTTCAAAAACTGCACTTTTT
>CAVHWJ010000220.1:0-4615 GCA_963639565.1 uncultured Prevotella sp.
CCCCAATAAATCACAGAATGACGAACTCAAGAAACGAATGGAGAGGGTTCAAGGGAACCGCTTGGAAATCAGAAATCAACGTAAGGGATTTTATTCAGAAAAACTACACCGCATACGACGGTGACGAGGCTTTCCTGCAAGGGCCTACCGACGCCACGGCGAAACTCTGGGCAAGGCTTCAGGAGCTGCAAAAAGAGGAGCGCGCCAAGGGCGGAGTGCTCGACATGGAGACGGAAATTCCGGCGAGCATCACGGCATACGGAGCGGCTTATATCGACGACAGCATGAAAGAACTGGAGACCGTGGTGGGACTGCAGACCGACAAGCCACTGAAGCGTGCCTTCATGCCCGGGGGCGGTCTGAAAATGGCTGAACAGTCGTGCTCCAACTACGGCTACACCCCTTCGGAGAAAATCCACGACATCTTCACGAAATACGTGCGCACGCACAACGACGCCGTTTTCGACGCCTACACGCCGGAGATGAAACTCGTGCGCCACAACCACATCCTCACAGGACTGCCCGACACCTACGGCCGCGGACGCATCGTGGGCGACTACCGCCGTGTGGCTCTCTACGGGGTGGACTACCTCATAGCTGAGAAGAACCGCGACCGCGCCGAAATGGGCGAGCACGAAATGTCTGACGACGTTATCCGTCTGCGCGAGGAAGTGGCCCTGCAGATAAAGGCCCTCAACGGACTGAAAGCCATGGCGGCGGCATACGGCTTCGACATTTCGCAGCCGGCAAGGAACGCCCGCGAGGCGGTGCAGTGGCTCTATTTCGGCTATCTCGGGGCGGTGAAGACGCAGAACGGCGCCGCCATGTCGGTGGGCCGTGTTTCCACGTTCCTCGACATATATATCCAGCGCGACCTTCAGGAGGGGACAATCACCGAGAGCCAGGCGCAGGAGCTTATCGACCACCTCGTGATGAAATTCCGCATGGTGAAGTTCGCGCGCATCCCGGCATACAACGAACTCTTCTCCGGCGACCCCGTATGGGCTACGCTTGAGGTGGGCGGACTGGGACAGGACGGACGCTCGATGGTGACGAAAAACGACTACCGCTTCCTGCACACGCTCATCAACATGGGGCCCTCGCCCGAGCCTAACCTCACGGTGCTTTACAGTTCGCGTCTGCCGCGCGCCTTCAAACGCTACGCGGCGATGATTTCCGTTAAGACGAGTTCCATACAGTATGAGAACGACGACGTGATGCGTCCGGTGTGGGGCGACGACTACAGCATCTGCTGCTGCGTGAGCGCGACACAGACGGGCAAGGAGATGCAGTTCTTCGGCGCGCGCGCCAACCTCGCCAAGTGTCTCACCTATGCCGTTTCGGGCGGAGTGGACTCAAAGACGCGCGAGCAGTGCGGACCGAAATACCGTCCCGTTGAGGGCGACGTGCTCACCTACGACGAGTTCATGCCGCGCTTCATGGACATGATGGACTGGCTCGCCGGAGTGTATGTCAAGACACTCAACGTGATACACTACATGCACGACAAGTATTTCTACGAGGCGGCCGAAATGGCTCTCATCGACACCCACGTGCGCCGCACCTTCGCCACCGGCATCGCCGGCTTCAGCCATGTGGTGGATTCCATAAGCGCGATAAAATACGCCAAGGTACACATCGTGCGCGACGAGACCGGTTTCCCGCTTGAGTTCAAGACAGAGGGCGACTTTCCGCGCTACGGCAACGACGACGAGCGCGCCGACGAGATTGCCGTGTGGCTGCTCAAGACGTTCCTCGGAATGGTGAAGAAATACCACACCTACCGCAACTCTGAGCCTACCACATCTATTCTCACTATCACGTCTAACGTGGTATATGGCAAGTACACCAGCAATATGCCCGACGGCCGTCCGGCCAGTGCGCCTCTCGCTCCGGGCGCTAATCCCTCTTACGGGGCTGAGAAGAACGGACTCCTGGCTTCGCTGAACTCCGTGGCGAAGTTGCCTTACGAATACGCCCTCGACGGAATTTCAAACACGCAGACTATCAACCCGGGCGCGCTGGGACACAACGACGACGAGCGCGCCGACACCCTCGTGGGCGTTATGGACGGATATTTCGACCAGGGGGCGCACCACCTCAACGTGAACGTGTTTGGAGTGGAGAAGCTGAAGGACGCAATGGAACATCCCGAGAAGGAGGAGTACCAGAACTTCACTATCCGCGTGAGCGGCTACGCCGTGAAATTCATCGACCTGACGCGTGAGCAGCAGCTCGACGTGATTGCCCGTCAGGCTCACGAGAGGTTGTAATGGAGTGCGTCTTTTTAGAACACGCTGACAGAAAGTGAAAGGATATATCCACAGCACTGAGAGCTTCGGGTCGGTAGACGGGCCGGGCATCCGTTTCCTAATCTTTATGCAGGGATGTCCCATGAGGTGCCTGTACTGCCATAATCCCGACTCGTGGAAAACGGGGGCGGGGGAGGAGACCGACGCGGCTGCGCTGCTCGACCGCGCCGAGCGGTTCCGTCCCTACTGGGGCGCCACGGGCGGCATCACCGTGAGCGGCGGCGAGGCTCTCATGCAGATTGATTTCCTGCTGGAGTTGTTCACCGAAGCGCGGCGGCGCGGCATAACGACGTGTCTCGACACTTCGGCGCAGCCCTTCCGGCGCACCCAGCCTTTCTTCGGAAAGTTTGAAAGGCTGATGGATGTCACCGACACCGTGTTGCTCGACATAAAGCATATCCGCGACGCGGAACACCGCAAGCTGACGGGACATTCCAACGCCAACATACTCGACTGCGCCCGTTATCTCAGCGAGCGCGGCGTGCCGGTGTGGATTCGTCATGTGCTTGTGCCGGGACTGACCGACGGCGAGGACTGTCTGCGTGAACTGGCGGCGTTCGTCGCCACCCTGCGCAATGTGGAGCGCGTGGAGGTGCTGCCTTACCACACCCTCGGCGCGTTCAAATACGGACGCCTCGGCATCCCATATCCCCTTGAAGGTGTCCCCACTCCGTCTGCCGAAAGTCTCCAGGTGGCACGCGACATCTTGTCCGCTCAATAACTAAGCCGTTTAGCCACCGTAAGCGAGCCGCTTGCGGTGGCTAAATTGTCTCTTACTTGGCAAAAAGTTGCAAATGTAGTGCCGTTTTCTTGGCAAAAAGTTGCAGATGAGGTATCGTTTCCTTGGCAAAAAGTTGTAAATTTGCATATAAAACCTTGGCAAAAAGTTGCAAAAATATGCTTAAACGGAAGATTATCAGTAAATTAGCTGAATGGAAGAAAGAAACGGCAAACAAGGCTCTTCTCATCAAGGGCGCGCGTCAGGTGGGAAAGACCACCGTTGTGCGGCAGTTCGCAAAGGCGAACTACAAGAATTTCGTCGAAATAAACTTTGAGCAGATGCCGTTGGCGAAACAGGCGTTCGAGGGAAACCTCGACGCACGCAGCGTCTTGGTGAACCTTTCGGCAATGGGGTTCGGTCCGCTGGTGCCGGGCGAGACCCTGATATTCTTCGACGAGATACAGTCATGCCCCAAGGCCCGCACGGCGATAAAGTTCCTTGTGGAAGACGGACAGTATGACTACATCGAGTCGGGTTCCTTGCTCGGCATCAACTACAAGGACGTGTCGTCATACCCCGTGGGTTTCGAGCACGAACTGGATATGTTTCCGCTTGATTTCGAGGAGTTCCTGTGGGCTTGCAATATTGGCGAAGATGTAGTCGAGCTGCTGAAAGACTGTTACGACAGCGGACGGCCCGTGCCAGATTTCCTTCACCAACAAATAATGGAACGTTACCGCCAATACTTGATAGTCGGGGGAATGCCCGAAGTGGTGGCCACGTATCTTGCCAACGAGGATTTCGGCAAGACGGTGACGAACCAGAAGGACATCCTGACAGGCTACCGCAACGACATTTCCAAGTATGCCTGGAAAGACAAGCTGCTTGTGAAGTCCGTGTTTGACGCCATTCCCGGGCAGTTGAGCAAACAGGACAAACGCTTTGTCCTTGCGTCGATAGAGAAGAACGCCTCGCAGCGCAAATACGGCGCGCCCACGCAGTGGCTGGTGGATGCCGGTATGGCGTACTATTCCTTCAATGTGGGTTCTTTCGAACTGCCGTTCCCGAGCCATGAGAACCTGAGGCTCTACAAACTGTTCTTTGTAGACAGTGGCTTGATGTGTTCCATGATGCTCGGCAACATACAGTCAAAGGTATTGACGGGCGACATTTTCGTGAACGAGGGCGCGCTTGCCGAAAATTATGTGGCCGGCGAGTTCGCCAAACACGGCGTGTCGCTGAATTATTACGACCGTAAGAGCAAGCACGAACTTGACTTCGTGTTTCCCGAAGGCAACAAAATCTCCGTCGTGGAGGTGAAGTCGGGCAAGGACTACAAGAAGCACGCCTCTCTCGATATGGCGCAAAGCCTTTTTGCCGACAAGATAAACCGCCGTATCGTTATGAGCGGCAACAACGTTGAAATGGAAGACGGAACGTTGTACTTGCCTTTTTACATGACCATGTTCATAAAATAGTGCGTGCGGCAATAGTTTATAAAAACAAGCGAGCTTGTTTGTTATTGTGTTCGATTTGCTCTATCTTTGCAGAAAAAAGGAGGCGATATGGGAATGACAGACAG
>CAVHWJ010000221.1:0-4607 GCA_963639565.1 uncultured Prevotella sp.
AAGTGACTCCGCTGGGATTCAAACCCGGAACCTTCTGATCCGTAGTCAGATGCTCTATTCAGTTGAGCTACGGAGCCATTTCTTAATTGCGGATGCAAAGGTATGGCTTTTCGTCCGTACCGCCAAGACTTTCGGCGGATATTTTCCAAAATACCCCTAATTTTATCGATATATTTACAACAACCCCCACGATAAAGAAAAATTTATGAAAAATTCATGGTTAATTCATGACCATTCGTGTTCAAAAAAAACATCTGTTGTTTTGAACATAAATATCCATAAATTAACCATGAATTTTCATTAATTAATTTTGTGTTATGCCTATGCAACCAACGTTTATTCCTTCGGCACAAGATACCTGTCGCCTGTCTGCTTTATCAGTTCTCGCGCCACCTTCTCGGGGAAACCGGGGCGTGAAACCTTTGCTCCCAGCCCCGTCTTCGTGCGCAGGAACTTACCGTTTTCCGTCGGCTTCACCGCCATGTCGTTGTATTTAACAATGAGGAACGTGGCAAGCTGCTTCCAGCGAGCCAACATCTGCTGCGCCGTGGCGTTGCTGTATTCCGTGAGGTAAGCCACGGCCTTGTCTGGACTCTCCGCGCACAGCTCCGCCGCACGCTTCTCCACTTCGCCCTGCTTGGCGAAATACGCCGTCTCAAGCGAGTCGCGCACCTCCTTCAGCGACGGGAACATCAGCGAATACCTCGGGTACACCATGTTGCTCACCCAGTTGCACACCCAGTAGGCGTTCCTGTCGCTGAACGTCACAGCGTCAGCCCCCGGCGTGTTGTAACATTCCGGCTGCACGGTGTTGCCGCAGTATATCGGCGTGTAGGCAATCATGTTGCCGTCGTCGTTGCCGAACCACAGCACTCCGCCCACCTGCCGGGGCAGCCACGACCGCATCTGAGACACGTAGGAGAACGCCGACTGCTGCGTGGACGTGGGCCTCTCGTTGAAACACTGTTTGCCGTCCACCTTGAACATCAGCGGGGTGGGGCGGTAGGGCATTTCCCACACGCCCTGTCCCATGTCGTTGTCAAGGGCGAACGGCGTTCCCTCATAGTGGTCGCGCATACACGCCTGAACGTCCTGCACGCTGACCTTTTTGTTCGGCGTTATCCACAGCGGCATCGGCTCCGCGTCCTTCACCTTTCCCTCGGCATACGGCACGTAGCGGCTCATGTCGGCGAAATGGTTGAAGAAGCTCCACACGCGTGCCTCGCAGAAGCGGCGGCCGCTGAAATCGGGGTAGGCGTAGGTCTCGCAGAAGCTGAAGTCCTTGTCCTTGCCGCCGAACCACCCCATGCGCCTGGCGTATTTGATGCAGTCCTTAGAGAACATCACGTTCTTCTTGTCGCTCTGGTCAAAGGTGCGTATGCGGCTCTGGTTGGCGTGGGCGCAGATGGCGTCGTCGGGGATTCTCACTGCCACCCACACAACGCCCTTGCTGCCTGGGCCTTTGCCCATCATTTCCATTATCCACGCCTCGTTGGGGTCGCAGATAGTGAATGTCTCGCCCTCGGAGTTGTAGCCGTATGTCTCGGCGAGCGTGGTCATCACGGATATTGCCTGGCGCGCCGTCTTCGACCGCTGCAGGGCGATGTAAATCAGCGAACCGTAGTCCAGCACTCCCGTCGAGTCCACCATTTCCTCCCTGCCGCCGAAGGTCGTCTCGCCGATTGTCACCTGATACTCGTTGATGTTGCCGATCACGTTGTATGTCTCCGCGGCTTCGGGTATCTGTCCGTGGTATTCGTTGGTGTCCCAGTCGTAAATCTGCCTCATCTCTCCCTTGGCGTGTTTCCCAGCGGGGTAGTGGCATAGGCCGATGAACATTCCGTAGTCGTCGGCGTTGTATGTGCAGATTACCGACCCGTCGGCACTGGCTTTCTTGCCGACAATAAAATTTGTGCAAGCGTATGCCTGGAACACGCTTGCACAAAATATTAGTGAAAGAATTATTTTCTTCATTTCTGTCTTCTTGTCGTTATTGTTTCCGCTTTCCGTCAGCAAGCCTTGAAACTCATGTCGAGTCCCTTCACCGAATGTGTCAGCGCGCCCACGGATATGAAGTCCACGCCACACTCGGCGTAGTCCCTTATGGTGTCGAAGGTTATGCCGCCGCTCGACTCCGTTTCATATCTGCCGCCGATGATGTCCACCGCCTTTTTGGTGTCGTCGGTAGAGAAATTGTCGAGCATGATGCGGTCCACGCCGCCGTGGCGGAGCACCTGGTCCAGCTCGTCGAAGTTCCTCACCTCTATCTCCACCTTCAGCTCCAGCCCTTTCTCCTGCATATACTTGTGGCAGCGGTCAATGGCGTTGGTGATGCCCCCGGCGAAGTCCACGTGGTTGTCCTTGAGCAGTATCATGTCGAAGAGTCCTATGCGGTGGTTCGTGCCGCCGCCAATCTTCACGGCCTGTTTTTCGAGCATCCTCATTCCGGGCGTCGTCTTCCTCGTGTCGAGCACGCGTGTCTTTGTGCCTTTCAGCCGCTCCACATAGCGGTGCGTCATTGTGGCTATTCCGCTCATGCGCTGCATGATGTTGAGCATCAGGCGTTCCGTCTGCAGGAGCGAGCGCACCCTGCCCGTCACCACCATGGCGATGTCGCCCTTGTGAACCTCCGTGCCGTCTTCCATCAGCACCTCCACCTTCATTTCGGGGTCGAAGCGCGCGAACACTTTTTTCGCCACCTCCACTCCGGCGAGTATTCCGTCCTCCTTTATCAGGAGGTGCGACTTGCCCATGGCGTCTTCGGGGATGCAGCACAACGTGGTGTGGTCCCCGTCGCCGATGTCCTCGGCAAAGGCGAGGTCAATCAGCTTGTCTTCCAATTCGTCTACTGTGTACATTATATTATATATTCTGTTTTGTTTTTATAGGTAAATGCCCACACCGATGCGCAGCCCCACCTTGGAGTAGTCGGAGTGGTTCTTTATCGACTGGTCGTAATACACGGCCGGCTCCACCGTAACGCTCTTGCCCAGGAAGAACGCGTAGCCTATTTCTATGCCGGGCATGAAGTCGTTGTAGCTGCTGTTGCCCCTCACGAACTTGGCGTTCACGCCCATGTAGAGTCCGTTCTCGATGATGTAGTAGCGTCCGCCCACTCCTGCCGAGAACGTGTCGTCGATGCCTTCCGTGCCGTTGTGGCGGTAGCCCACCATGGCGAGTGCCATCCAGTTGTCTGCCACCATGTAGCCGCCCTTGGCCTCCACGCCCAGGTTGAACTTCTCCGTTCCGCTGTAGTTCATGTCGAGTCCCGTCAGCGACCCTCCGATGTAGTATTTCCCCTGTTCAAACTGCGCGTTTGCCACCACTGACATTACGAGGCCCACGGCGAGCAAAAATAGTTTCTTCATAAATGTTATGTTGTTTTTGTTAGTAATTCCCATTGGCGCGACGCCTCCCTTCCGGTCTGTCCCCCGCGTTTTCGGATTTGCAAATATACTACTTTTCCGACAAATACCGCCAAACAGCCGGAAAACTTTACGGTTTGACTGTCCACACTCCATTGTTCTTTTCTTTCGGAAGAACTATGCCTTCGTCAATCAGTTTCTTTATTTGCTTGGCGATGCCGCTGCGTGCCTTCCCGAGTTCCGCCGCTATTTTGTCGTAGGTGATGGTGGGGTCTTGTCTGATAAGTTCAAGGATGCTCTGCGCAGTCTCAGTCAGTCCACTTTTTGAATATGGCAGTCCACTTTCAATGCTTGCCAGTCCACTTGTCAGTCCACTTTTCCCGTCTTTTTGGTGGACTAATCCACCTGTTTTGTCATTAGGGTGGACTAACAGTCTGCCGGCATTGGCCAAGTTGTCCGCTGAATAACCGACAGACAACAGTGTGCGGTCTGGGTTGTGCCGGATACTGTAAACGGGAGATTCGCCCATATACTTTGACCACGTATTGACAAAATCCGGGATGCCTGTCCCGGCTCGCTCGCCTATGTCCACCAGGCTGAACATTTTCATCACCGTCTCGTTGCGCGGGTCAGACACACCTCCTGCCAAAGCTGCTTCCAGTCCGATTCTGATGTCGCCGGGGTTGGCAAACGAAATCTCGGACTTGCCCTTGATGATTACAACGCCCTGCCTTGCGTAAAAATCAGAGTGGGCTTCCACGTTCAAAAGCACTTCCCTCAGTGCGAGGTGAAGGGGCGTGTCGTCCTCGCGTTTTATGCCTTTTGTCACGAACGGTACAGGCAAGTCTGCTGTTATTCGTGGATATACACGGAAGAAGAAGTCGTACAGGTTTCCGCTCCACTCCCCGGAGCTTGACACGATTCGGTGTGTCCAACGTGTGTTGTCGCTCAGTTTCTCCTGATAATCGAGGAAAAAATGGGGATATTCACGTACGATGTCGTATTCATGCCCGAACATTAGAAGCCCGGCGCAAGTGGGGTGGAAAGCCATATCCGCCTCCGACAGGGCTATGGCGCCGATGCGTCGCAAGAACAACTCGTCATCGTCGTCGTTCCATATATGCGTGGGGTGGAATTGCGCGAAACGGTTTCTGTAGCGACGTACCGTGTCCATGTCGAAAACCGTCATGTCCATGGTGCGCAGCACTTTCTGGTCGATACTTACATCGGAAGCGTCCCGGT